>NZ_DAMBUH010000012.1:51516-62039 GCF_032053605.1 Tianweitania sp. | reverse complement strand
GAGGCCAGTCAGAATGGAAATCGCGATCCACAGCCCGGCCGTCAGGTCCGCGATCGGCACACCTGCTTTGGCCGGCGGTGAATCCGCATGGCCGGTCAGATGCATGACGCCCGATAGCGCCTGGAAGACTGTGTCGTAGCCGGCCCGATCCTTGTAGGGACCGCTCTGGCCGAAACCGGTATTCGAGACGTAGATAAGCTTCGGATTGAGCGCTGACAGCGACTCGTAGCCGAGATTGAACTTGTCCATGTCGCCGGGCAGGAAGTTTTCCAGGACGACGTCGTGCCGGGCGGCAAGTCTCGACGCGATAGCCTGCGCCTTGGGCGACTTCAGGTTTAGCGTCATCGACCGCTTTCCACGGTTGAAAGCGAAGAAATAGGCGCTTTCACCGCCCGGAAAGCGCGGTTCGAAGACACGCGATTCATCACCGCCACCCGGACGTTCGACCTTGGTGACCGTGGCGCCGAGTTCGGCGAGAATCTGCGTCGCCATCGGGCCGGCCAACACGCGGGAGAAATCGAGGATGCGGATGCCCTGAAGCGGTTTCATTTCGCCTCCTTGCGGAAGCCACGCATCTTGGCATTGAGCGCGCGACCGGCGGCCATGGCGTCCGCATAAGAAAGGTCGGCGACATGATAGTAGAGCGTCTTTGCCGCGGCCATGGCCTGTGGATTAGCGCCAGCCCAGGCCTCGGCGATCTCGATGGCCTTATCCACAACCTCTTCCGGAGCGGCGATACGGTTGCACAGTCCGAGCGACAGCGCCTCGTCGGCGCCGATCAGGCGGCCGAGGCTGATCATCTCGAAGGCCGCCTTGCGGCCGAGCGAGCGCTGCAATCCGGTCATGACCAGCGCCGGGACGATGGAGTGCTTGAGCTCGGGATAACCGAATTTGAGATTGGTCGCCGCCACCATCATGTCGCAACCGATGGCGAGACCCGCGCCGCCACCGATGGCGGCGCCCTGGACCGCGGAGACGACGGGTTTGGACAGGCCCTGCATCATCGCCTGCGTCCGGCAGGTGAGATCGGCGCGCTTGTCCACCAGATCCTGATTGGCCGGCGTCAGCGTGTCGAATTCTGTAAGGTCCGCGCCTGCGCAGAAACCACGGCCGTTGCCGGCGAGCACGATGGCGCGGATGCCCGGGTCCTGATCGGCAGCCAGAAGTGCGTCGTGGATCGCCTGCGTCAGCTCGGTATTAAGGGCATTGAGCTTGTCGGGGCGGTTCATGGTGACGATGCGCACGGCGCTGCGGGTTTCGACGAGGAGGACGGAAGTCGTTGGGTCGGTCATGCCGAAATCCTATGCTGCCAGATGGCCGAAACCGCTGCGGGCGACACGGCTCATAAGTTCACGCCGGAGGACGGCTTCGCACTGACGCGAAGCTTCCCGCAGTTTGTCGAGATCGAGGCAGGTATCTATGCCTTCCGCCTCGAAGAGATTGACGAGATCTTCCGTTGCGACATTGCCGGTAAAGCCCGCACCATACTTGATCTGTGTAGGATGACCGCCGACGCCGCCGATGGCGCTGTCGAACCAGCGGCAGCCGGCGTCATAAGCGGCAAAGCAATTCGCAAGCGCGGTGCCGCGGCTGTCATGGAAATGGGCGATCGGCGTCGTGCTCGGCAGTTCGCGGGCGATCCGCTCGAACAGACTCCGGACCGAAGTCGGCGTGCCGTGACCCGTCGTGTCGCCGACGGTGACGTGACTGACGCCAAGCTCTGCGAAATGCGCAAGGTCCTCCAGCACGCTCGATGGGTCCACCTTTCCCTCGAAAGGGCAGCCGAGCGACATGGAGATAACGCCGATCAGGCGGAAGCGTCCGGCGGCCAGGCGCACCATTTCGGCGACGTTCTGCCATTGGCCCTCACGTGTCGTCCGCAGGTTCTTCTGTGTGTGAGATTCGGTTGCTGAAACCAGCAGGCTGATTTCCTCGGCGCCATAGCCGGCGTCGAGGTCCGCGACAGCCCGCTGCACGGCCTTCGGGTTGGGGCAGGTCGCCTTGTAAAAGGTACCCGAACGTCTTGCGATGCGGGAAAGCACCTCGGAGGCATCGGCAAACACCGGGATGTGAACGGGGCTGCTGTAGCTCGTCGCCTCAATACGCGGGAAGCCGACATCCGAGAATGCGTCGATCAACGCGACCTTATCGTCTGCAGTGACCGGCACGGTCTCATGCTGCAAACCATCTCGCGCAAAACACTCACAGATTACGACGTCTGCCGTCATCCTACCCTCCATCCGACGTGCGACAGAGATGGATTTATTTGTTCACATTGTCAACTATTTTAATTCGGAAATCCCGGCGACGGGTCATTCCTCATCAATGCTCTTGAGATCGGACTGCGAGGCGGCGCTGCGCAAAGTGTGGTAGTATTTGCTGCTCGTGCGCGTGACGCGCCGCAGAAGTTCGACCAGGATCTGCTGCTCTGCATGGCTCAGTGTCGCCAGCATTTCTTCGTTGCGCTGGAATGAATCGTCGAGGATCCGGCGCGACAGCACTGCGCCTTCGGGACTGAGCCGGAGAAGAATGCTGCGACCGTCTTCCGGATTGGCGGTTCTTGCGATGTAGCCGCGCTCGATCATAGTGGAAACCGTACGGCTCATCTGGCTTTTCAGCAGACCGCTGTGCTTTGCCAGCTCTTGGAGAGGCACTTCGCCCAGATATTTGAGCACCGCCAGGACGCGCCATTCACGTGGGGTCAGGCCATATTTCGGGCGGATCGACAGGGCGGCGATACGGGTCGACAGTCCGGCCAGGCGCTGGAGCTGGAAGGAAAACAGGTCACGGATGTCGGCACCCTTTTCCGGGCTTTCAGCGGCTCCGCTGAAATAATCGCCGGATTTTTCTGACAGTTCGTCGCGGCTGCGTGATCGTGTCTTTCCTTGCGGCATTCTGTTTTTCCTAGCATTGCGAGATTTGCGGGCATCCGATCACATCCGCGAAATCGCCATCAAGATATAGTTGACAACGTGAACAATTTAGTTCATTTCATCAACCAGATTTGCATGGGGCCGTCGACTTGTCGACCGTGTCGATCCCGCCATGGGAACGGCGGGCGGCGCAGGATCTGTTTTTGGAGGAGCAAGCATGATCTCACTGAGACATAAAGCGGCCTGCCTGATCGGCGCGGCCCTAATCGCGTCCGTCACGGCGCCTGCATTCGCGGCCGGCACTACGCTGACGGTTGCCGGCTTCGGCGGCAATCTGCAGACCGACCTGCGCAAGACGATCTGGCAGCCGGCCGCCGACAAGGCCGGCGTCGAGCTGCGCGAAGAGACCCATGATGGGCTCGCCGCCGTCCGCGTCCAGGTACAATCGGGATCGCCGACCTGGGATGTCGTCCATCTCGGTGCCGACGAATGCGCCGTCGGCGGCAAGGAAGGCCTGTTCGAGCCAATTGACTACAAGGTCGTCAGCACGGACGGCGTCGACAAGCTCGCTTATGGCGACAACTGGATCGCCACCAACACCTATTCCGTCGTGCTCGCCTGGCGCACCGATGTCTACAAGGACAAGAAGCCGCAGGGCTGGAAGGATCTGTGGGACGTCAAGAACTTTCCCGGCCGCCGCGCGCTCAGCACCTATCCGCAGGAGATGATGGAAATCGCGCTGCTCGCAGACGGCGTCGACAAGGACAAGCTCTATCCGCTCGACACCAAGCGGGCACTGGCTTCCCTGGACAAGATCAAGAAGAACGTTTCCGTCTGGTGGTCTTCGGGTGCACAATCTGCGCAGCTGATCAAGGACAACGAAGTCGACATGATGGCGATCTGGGGTAGCCGTGTCGCAAACGTCATCAAGGACGGCGCGCCGGTCGAGTTCACCTATCAGGACGCGATCCTCGGCTATGGTTGCCTCGCGATCCTCAAGGGCTCGCCCCATGCTGCCGATGCGCAGACGTTCATCGCCGGCGTCGTCTCGCCAGAAGTGCAGGCGCGCATTCCGGAAATGATGCCCTATTACGGCCCGACCAATTCCAAGGCTTTCGAAGTGAAGCAATTCACGCCCGAAGTTTTGGCGAAGTCCAACATGTCTCCGGAAAACGTCAAGAAGCAGACCTTCCTAAACGCCAACTGGTGGCGCGACAACAACGCCCTCGTTCGCGAGGACTACAGCCTGCTGATGTCGAACTGACGTTGGCCTCGTACGGAGAACGGCAATGACATCGGGTGCAGTTTCGATCCGCCAGATCCACAAGGCTTATGGAAGCTACAAGGCGCTGGACGGCATATCCCTGGATATCGCCGCCGGAGAATTTTTGACGCTTCTTGGGCCCTCCGGTTCGGGCAAGACGACGCTGCTCAATGTCATTGCCGGCTTCGAGCAGCCCGACAGCGGCAGTCTCTTGGTAGACAATGCCGAGTTCATCACAAGGCCGCCGCACAAGCGAAACCTGGGCATGGTCTTCCAGAGCTATGCCCTCTTTCCTCACATGGACGTCTTCGCCAATGTCGCCTATCCTCTAAAGCTCAGGAAGGCGGATGCGGCGACCATCAAGTCGAAGGTAGCCAAGGCGCTCGAAACCGTCCACATGGCGCATTTGGCCGAGCGGCGTATCGACGAATTGTCGGGCGGCCAGCGCCAGCGCGTGGCGCTGGCGCGCGCCATCGTCTTCGAACCGAAGCTGCTTTTGATGGACGAGCCGCTTTCGGCGCTCGACAAGAACCTGCGCGAGCACATGCAGATCGAGCTGAAGCGCCTGCATCGCACGCTTGGCATGACCACGGTCTATGTCACCCACGACCAGCAGGAAGCGTTGACGATGTCGGACCGTATCGCTGTCCTGGATTGCGGCCGCATCATGCAGCTGGACACACCGAAGGCGATCTACGACGCGCCGAAATGCAAGTTTGTCGCGGGCTTCATGGGCGATACGCGCTTCGTACCGGTTACAAGAAACGGCTCGGACTACACGCTGAACGGCGAACGTCTGCGACTTGCGAACGCACCAGTAAAGACAGTCGGCGACGCGTTCCTGATGCTGCGACCGGAGCGGCTGCGGTGGCACGGAACCGCCGAGCAGGACAACCGCATCGAGGGACGGGTGATCGACGTAACCTATCTTGGCGACAGCCACATGGTGTCGCTGGAGTTGCCGCAGAGCACGGAAATCTCCATCCGCCATACAAGTGGCGAAAGTGCCGCCCTGCCGAAACCCGGCGAGCAGCTGGCCCTGTGGATGATGCCGGAAGCGAGCGTCATCGTCGAAGGTGCGCGGCCGTGACACTTGCGCAAACCCATATCGAGGAATTCTCGCTGAACACAGGCGCGTTGCACCGCTCGCGCCGCAACAACAACCTCGCTTTCGTCGGCCTGTCTGTGCCGGCCTTCGTGCTGGTCATGCTGGTGCTGATCATCCCGTTCGCTTGGCTCGCCTGGATGTCGCTTTACGACGCTACCGGCGCATTGTCGGCGGAAAATTATGTCCGCCTGTCGCGCCCGGCTTATGTCGAAAGCTTCCTGACCACCTTCAAGGTGGCGGCGATCGTCACCTTCACCTGTGTCATCCTCGGCTATCCCGTCGCCTATCTTTTGTCGCAGCTCCGGGAAAAGACGGCGCAGATCCTGATGATCTTCATCATCCTGCCGTTCTGGACCTCTGTTCTGGTGCGCACCTATGCCTGGCTGGTTCTCCTGCAGCGCCAGGGACTGATCAACACATGGCTCACCGACCTCGGCCTGATCTCGGAGCCGTTGCCGTTGGTCAACAATCTCACCGGAACGGTGATCGGCATGGTGCATATCATGCTGCCCTTCCTAATCCTTCCGCTCTATGCCTCGATGAAGACGATCGATCCTGTTCTGCTGCGGGCCGCCTCCAATTGCGGGGCCTCGCCGGCACAGGCCTTCCGTCAGGTATTCCTGCCACTGTCGCTGCCGGGTGTCGCGACCGGGGTGGCGCTGATCTTCGTGCTCTGCCTCGGCTACTATCTTACGCCGGCGCTGCTCGGCGGCGGTCGCGTGGCGATGTGGTCGACGCAGATCGCCGACATGATCGCCAAATTCGCAAACTGGGGTGCGGCAAGCGCCCTGAGCGTGGTGCTGCTGGTCGTCACCGGCACCATTCTGTGGATCGTCAACGCGCTGTTCAAGGCGGCAAGCGTCACCAGGGGGCGCGTGTGATGTTGAAATCCCCGGCCACCTCCACCCAGATCACCCATGGCGACCGCCTCTGGCTCTATATCGTCGTTGGCGTAATCCTCGCCTATCTGATCATTCCCTGCCTGATCGTTATCCCGATGTCCTTCTCGGACTCGCAATATCTTGAGTTTCCGCCGCGCGCGCTCAGCCTGCGCTGGTACGACGCCTTCTTTACCTCGCCGGAATGGCGGCAGTCGGCGATCGTCTCCTTCAAGGTGGCGGGCGCAACCACGGTGCTGGCGACAATCCTCGGAACTCTGGCGAGCTACGGGCTCTACAAGTCCGCCAGCCTGTTCAACATCGTCATCCGCAGCGTTCTGATCCTGCCGATGATGGTGCCGCTAATCTTCGTCGCGATCGGCGTGTTCTTCGTCTTCGCCAAGCTGGGCATGAACAACACCCTGACCGGCCTCATCCTGGCGCATACCACGCTTGCCATACCCTTCGTGATGATCGCTGTGACCAACGGCCTGAAGGGCTTCGACGTCAACCAGGAGCGTGCGGCGCGCAGTCTCGGCGCTTCGCCGGCGCGTGCCTTCTCCACGGTGACCCTGCCGCAGATCAGAATCTCCATCTTTTCCGGCATGCTGTTCGCCTTCATCACCTCCTTCGACGAGGTCATCGTCTCGATTTTCGTCTCGAGCGGCGCGAACTCGACGTTGACCAAACGCATGTTCGCCAACATCCGCGATCAGGTCGATCCGACGGTGGCGGCGATCTCGTCCATGCTCGTCGTCGCCTCGCTTGTTATTTTGATTGGCGCGCAATTCGTCAAGAGGCCGAAATCCAAGGCTGTCGACCAATAATATTGGGCCGTTCCGGCCGATTTCAGGAGGAAACCATGCTTGAGAACTCGCTCCGCGCGCGCGATATCGCCGTGCAGATCCATCCGCAGACCAATCTGGCGCTGCATGAGAAGGTCGGTCCGACGATCATGACGCGTGGCGAAGGCGCCTATGTCTATGACGACGACGGTAAGCAGTATATTGAGGGCATGTCCGGCCTCTGGTGCGCAGCCCTCGGCATGAGCGAGAAGCGCCTCGTCGAGGCCGCAACCCGCCAAATGAACACGCTGCCTTACTACCAGAACTTCGCCCACCGTGCGACCGAGCCGGGCATCGAGCTGTCCGACCGCCTGCTGCGGCTTGCTCCGGTGCCGATGTCCAAGGTTCTGTTCCAGAGCTCCGGTTCGGAAGCTAATGATACCGCCGTCAAGCTGATCTGGTACTATTTTCATTCGCAGGGCCAGTCGCAGAAGAAGAAGATCATCGCCCGCAAGCGCGCCTATCACGGCACCTCGATCGCCTCTGCCAGCATCACCGGCCTTCCGCATCTGCATCGCGACTGGAACCTGCCGCTCGACGGCTTCCTGCATGTCAGCTGCCCGCATTTCTATCGCGACGGTCTTCCGGGCGAGACCGAGGAGGATTTCGCCACCCGGCTTGCTGAGGAACTGGATGCGCTGATCATCGCCGAAGGCCCGGACACGGTCGCCGCCTTCTTCGCCGAGCCGGCCATGGGCACCGGCGGCGTCGTGCTGCCGCCGAAGACCTATTTCGAGAAGATCCAGAAGGTACTGAACAAGCACGACGTGCTTCTCGTCGCCGACGAGGTCATCACCGGCTTCGGCCGCACCGGCAACTGGTGGGGCACGCAGACCTACGAGATGCAGCCCGACATCATCACCTGCGCCAAGGCTCTGACCTCGGCCTACATGCCGCTCTCGGCCATCTTGCTGTCCGAGCGCATCTATGAGGGCATGAAAGCACAGAGCGACAAGATCGGCGTCTTCGGCCATGGATACACCTATGGAGCCCATCCGGTCGCCTGCGCTGTCGGCATTGAAGCCCTGCGCATCTACGAGGAAGACGGCATCATCGACGGCGTCAAGGCGCTCGGCGACCGTCTCGGCAGCCTCATAAACCCGCTGATTGACCATCCTCTGGTCGGCGAAGTGCGCGGCGTCGGCCTTATGTGGGGCGTCGAGCTGGTGCGCGACAAGGCGACGCGAGAGGCTTTCGCGCCGGAGCAGCAGTTCGGTATCAAGGTGCAGAACCACGCCTTCGAAAACGGCCTCGTCTGCCGCTCGCTCGGCACGGCGATAGCATTCGCACCGCCGCTGATCTGCACCAATGACCAGATCGACCAGATTGCCGACCGCTTTAAGCGGGCGCTCGATACTGCGCTTGACGAGTATATGCGTTCGGAGGGCAAGCTGGGCTGATCGGTCCGGCACGGGAGGAGGAACCATGCTGGCCATATGCGACGACCGTCAGGCCCTGCACCGGCCGCTGACGCGGCTTTCAGGCGGCCGGCTTGCGCCGAACCCGGAGCAGCCGGAAAGGATCGACCTTCTGAAGCAGGGGTTGAGCGAGGCCGGCGTAAAGGTACTTGCGCCGCTGCAGCACGGTGGCGCGGCGATCGCCTCGGTGCATGATGCCGACTATCTGGATTTTCTCCAGAACGGCTTTGCCGAATGGAAGAAGTCGCCGGCTAACGGGCCGGAGATGCGGGCGAGCGTTCATCCGACGGTGCGGATGAACCGCAAGCCCCTCGATATCCTCGGCCGGACCGGATATTTTCACGCTGACGCCAGCTGCGTCATGCTCGACGGCACCTGGGAGGCGGTCCGCGCCAGCGCCAACACGGCCGTCGACGCCATGTTGCGCGTTCTGTCAGGCGAGGACAAGGACAGGGCCTATGCACTGTGCCGCCCGCCCGGCCACCATGCCTATGCCGATAAGGCCGGCGGCTTCTGTTATCTCAACAACACCGCAATCGCCGCACAGCTGGCGGCCGCCCAAGGGTTGCGTGTCGCGATCGTCGACTTAGATGTCCACCACGGTAACGGTACTCAATCGATCTTCTACGACCGCGCCGAGGTCCTCACGCTGTCGGTGCACGGCGATCCGGCATACCTTTACCCCTTTTACTCCGGTTACGCGGACGAAGAGGGTGAAGGAGCCGGTCTGGGGTTTAACCGGAATTTCCCGGTTTCGCTGATGAGCGACAGCCGGACCTATCTCGCTGCGGTCGAGTCGGCCTGCGAGGCTGCGTCGAATTTTGCCCCCGACGTGGTAATCGTCGCGCTCGGCCTCGACGCTTCGGCGTCGGACCCCTTTGCCTGCATGAACGTCCATGACGACGGATTCAAACACATGGGCAAGTTGCTGTCGGGTCTGGCCCGTAAGACGCTCGTCGTTCAGGAGGGCGGCTACCCTTCGCCGAGCCTTCCGACGCTGCTGGCGAATTTCCTGACCGGCTTCATGGCCTGATATCGGTCCATGCGCGCTGCGCCAGGACCGCACTGAATTTTCGACTAGGAGACGACGATGGCAGAGGGGTTCCTGCAGGAGCAGGCCTCGAACGGCTTCGCGATCGTACATATCGCGAGATTGCCTGGCGCATCATGCCTCTGCCTCGCCAACTACATCGACCGCAGCAAGATCAGCAATGCGCAGATCCAAATGCGAACCGATATCGGTTCTTCCCACGCCGTAAGAAACAAAGAGGTTCCATAACATAGATTATCTAACTTGTGAATGTAACCGCAAAGTTAGAATGTCCTGTTCCTGCAAAGTTGGAATGTCACACTCCCCGGGTCTGAAGGATGCCCGGGAGATTGCGGATCGGACTGATTACGATGAGCGAGCGCCGTCTGCCGCAGATCGAGGTTTATCGAAGGTCATAGCCGTCCGGATGATCACGGTGTCCGCGGCCATGTGCTTGATCTGAGCACGCGCCAGATTTGTCGACTGCGGACTTCCTCGATCTTCTGAGGAACGCGCCACCCTGCGTTTAAGTAAATCGCCGCCCGGCATCCGGCACTCACGATTATGTCACGCCGGACAATGCACAGGCAATCGACCTGCTGTTGGATCATCTCTGTGGTCTCGGCCACCGACGGATCGCCTATATTGCCGGCCCCAAACTATCCTCCACCGCACGCGAGCGGCTCGCCAACTTCCGCCTGGGTATGGCTGCGCGTGGCCTTGAGGTCGAGGACCGCATGGTTGTGCAGGGAAACTACAATATCGACGCCGGCATCGCCGCTGCTCGGCAGCTTCTGTCGCTGACTCCCATTCCGACCGCCGTCATCTCCGCCAGCGATTTTGCGGCGGTCGGCGTGATCACCCACTGCCAGGAGATCGGCGTGCGCGTGCCCGAACATATTTCCGTTGTGGGCTTCGATGACGCCTTTAACGTGCAGACGGATATGCTCTACCCTCTCACCGTCCAATGCATCACAACGGTGGATCAGCCAAAACGCGCGCTCGGTCGCGCTGCCGGGCAATTGCTTCTGGAGCGGATATCGGATCCACAAAGCCAGCTCAAGGCGGTGGTTCTCGCAACAACCCTCAAGGTCCGCCACACAACTG
>NZ_DAMBUH010000012.1:39519-51494 GCF_032053605.1 Tianweitania sp. | reverse complement strand
CGCGACGCACCGGCTCTGTCAGCGCAGGGCCAGGTGGCGGGCCAGAGCGGCCGTGAGCGATCTGGCGCGATGCTCTGGAGACAGGACGGCAAGATCTTGGCGTGCTTGCTTTGAAAGCAACTGCTCGGCGCACGTTTCAAGGAGCAATGGATCTTCCGCGCCGGCTATAAGGGTTGCGACGGCCAGTGGGTCGATCGGCCGGGCGAAAGGCTCCTGGCTGTGCAGCGGGCTTGCGACATCATCCTTGCTGCAATTGAGCCAGCGCATCAGCATTGCCTCGATCAGCTTTGCCTTGGTCGGGAAGTGATAAAGCAAGCCGCCTTTGCTGATCCCGGCTTTCGCCGCCACGGCATCCAAGGTTACGTGTCCGTAGCCCTGATCCAGGGCCACCAACAGCGTTGCACAAAAAAGGCGGTCCTGCTGGACCCGGCGAGTTTCCTCGTCAGGTCCTTTGTTTTTAAGGCGATTCGGTCTTGCCATCCTGTCCGCCTCAGTGCGCGTTCGAGACGGGCACCTCGGCGGGCGAGACTGTTTCGCTCGATACGTCCTTCTTGCGCCCGAACAGCTTCATGACGAATACGAAGAAGACGGGCACGAAGAAGACGGCGAGCACGGTTGCCGAGATCATCCCGCCCAACACACCGGTGCCGATGGCGTTCTGGCTCGCGGCACTGGCACCTGTTGCAATGGCAAGCGGCACCACGCCGAGCGTGAAGGCCAGCGAGGTCATCAGGATCGGACGGAAGCGCAGTTTGCACGCTTCGATCGTGGCTTCCAGAAGCGGCATCCCTTCTGCCCGCAGATCTTTCGCGAACTCGATGATCAGAATGGCGTTCTTGGCCGACAGACCGATGATCGTGATGAGACCGACCTTGAAGTAAACGTCGTTCGACATCCCCGCGTAAGTCACCGCCAGAACCGAGCCGATCACGCCAAGCGGAACAACCAGCATCACGGCGAGCGGGATCGACCAGCTTTCATACAAAGCCGCCAGAAGCAGGAAGACGAACACCACCGTCAGACCGACCAGGAATGGCGCCTGCGAGCCAGACTGGATTTCCTGCAGCGACTGGCCGGTCCATTCATAACCGAAGCCATTGGGCAACTCGCCCGCCAGCCGCTCCATTTCGGCGATAGCAGCACCTGAAGAGTAACCGGGGGCTGCGCCGCCCGCGATGCGGATCGACGGATACCCGTTATAGCCGACGACCTGGGCCGGTCCCTTTGTCCAGTCCGTGCGGGCAAACGCCGACAGCGGCACCATACCGCCATTGGAGTTGCGAACGTTCAGGCTGAGAAGATCGTCGGTCTTCATGCGCCGATCTTGTTGCGCCTGGATCGTCACGCGCTGCATGCGGCCGGCATTGGGGAAGTCGTTGATGTAAAGAGAACCAAGATTGGCGGAAATAGTCGCGTTGATGTCCGAGAAGGAAACGCCAAAGGTATTCGCCTTTTCACGATCGATGATCAGGTTGACCTGTTGGGTGTCCGGCAAGCCTTCAACGCGCAAGCCGGCCAGAACCGGGCTTTGCCTAGCAGCAGCCATCAACTGTGCGCCCGCTGCCGAAAGAGCGTCCTGACCGACGCCTGCACGGTCCTGCAAGCGGAAGGTGAAGCCGTTGGAGGTTCCAAGTCCCTGAATAGCCGGCGGCGAGAGGGCAAAGGAAATCGCATCCTTCAGCATGAACAGTGCGCCGTTGGCACGGTTGGCGATCGCCCCAGCCGCGTCTTCGGGCCCACGCTCCGACCAGTCCTTCAGCGTGATGAAGGCGAGGCCTGCATTGTCACCTGCACCCGAGAAGGAAAAGCCACGGATCAACGCGCTTTGATCAAGCGCTTTTTCACCCTGGAAGATCTCGTAGATCTTATCCAACACCGCTTCGGTGCGGTTGGCACTCGCTTCCGGAGGAGCCTGGATGTCGACCAGAAGGAAGCCCTGATCTTCATTCGGCAGGAAGGCGGAAGGAAGCTGGATAAAGGTCCAGGCAAGGCCGGCAAGCAGCGCCAGATAGATGATCATGACGCGGCCGGCCTTGTTGATCAGCCAGCCGACCGACGAGGAATAGCGGTTCGTTATTTTGTCGAAACCGCGATTGAACCAGCCGAACGGTCCTTTCTTGGCATGGGCATGGCCCTTGGGGATGGGCTTCAGGAAGGTAGCGCACAAAGCCGGTGTAAGCGACAAGGCGAGGAAGCCCGAGAACAGGATCGAAACCACCATGGTCAGACTGAACTGCTGATAGATGATGCCGACCGCACCCGGGAAGAAGGCCATCGGAATGAACACGGCCGTCAGAACCAGGGTAATGCCGATGATGGCGCCGGAAATCTGCGACATCGCTTTGCGCGTCGCTTCCTTCGGGGACAATCCCTCTTCCGCCATGATGCGCTCGACGTTTTCAACAACGACGATGGCATCGTCCACCAGGATGCCGATCGCCAGCACCATGGCAAACATCGTCAAGACGTTGATGGAAAATCCGGTGGCATACATGACCGCGCAGGTTCCAAGCAGCGCGACCGGAACGACGAGCGTGGGAATGACGGTGTAGCGAAATTTCTGAAGGAAGACGAACATCACGACGAAAACGAGCGCCATCGCTTCAATCAGCGTATGGAACACCTTTTCGATCGAGACAGCGACGAATGGGGATGTATCGTACGGGATGGCGTATTCCACGCCAGCCGGGAAGTATTCCTTCAGTTCCTCCATCTTGGCGCGGACAGCTTCAGATGTGGACATTGCGTTGGCGGTGGGAGACAGCTGAACGCCGACACCCGCCCCTGGCTGACCGTTGATGCGTGTGCCGAAATTATAGGACTCCGCGCCCACTTCGATGCGGGCAACATCTCTCAGGCGTACCGTCGATCCGTCGGGATTTGCGCGAAGAATGATCTGCCCAAACTCTTCGGGGTTCCTCAGCTGACCGGTCACGAGAACGGATGCCGAGATCTGCTGGTTGTCTGTGTTCGGCAGCGAGCCGATACGGCCAGCGGCAACCTGCGCGTTTTGTGCGCGTACGGCGTTGTTGATGTCGTCGGCTGTCAGGCTCAGGCCGAGCATCTTGTCGGGATCGATCCAGATCCGCATGGATCGCTGCGACGCAAAGACCTGCGCGCGTCCAACCCCGTCGATACGACGGATTTCGCCAACCACGTTACGGTTCAGGTAGTCACCGAGGCCGATGACGTCTGTCTTCCCGTCGCTGGAAATAAGGGCAACCATCATCAGGAAACCGCTGCCGGCTTCCTGAACCTCGACGCCTTGATCTACAACGGCCTGCGGCAAGCGCGCTTCTACGCGCCGCACGGCGTTCTGCACATCGACGGACGCTTGTGAAGACTGCGTGCCGGGCTCGAAGGTTGCCGTGATCGTCACCCTGCCCGACGTATCAGACGTGGATTCGAAGTAAAGGAGTCCTTCGACGCCGTTCAGTTCTTCTTCGATCGGACGCGTGACGCTCTGATAAAGGTCTTCAGGTGCTGCACCAGTATACACCGCGTTGATCGAGATCTGCGGCGGCGCCACGTTTGGATATTGCGCGACCGGCAGCATAGGAATTGCCAGGGCGCCGAGCATCATGATGAAAATGGCCACAACCCACGCGAAGATGGGCCGGCCGATAAAGAACTGAGCCATGGGTCTTCCTTAGCTGGCAGATTTCTGCGGCACGTTTTCCGCCGCAGCCTTGCCATCCGGGTTCCAGGGTTCCGCGGTGACCGGCGAGCCGGGCCTGACCTTCTGGAAACCTTCAACAATCACGCGATCGCCATCCTTCAGCCCTTCGGCTACAACCATCCGGTTGCCGATGATTCGGCCGGGTTGGACGGTGCGAAGTTCCGCCACGTTCTCGGCATTCAGAACATAGAGTTGCGAATTCCCACCCGCGTCACGCTGAACGGCCTGCTGGGGAACGGCAATGGCGCTCGGCTCGATACCCTGCTCGATCAGCACGCGCAGATACATTCCGGGCAAGAGATCATCCGTGGGGTTGGGCACTTCGGCGCGCAAGGTGACCTGTCCCGTGGACTGATCGACGGTGGCCTCCGAAAACAACAGGCGGCCTTCATGCGGATATTTCGTGCCGTCATCGAACAGCATACGGATCATGGCCTGATCGGGGTTTGGGCTCTGGATCTTGCCCGAAGCGACGGCTTGACGAAGCCCAAGCAAGTCGCTCGATGATTGCGTGAAATCGACGTAAACGGGATCGAGTTGCTGGATCGTGGCGAGGATCTCGGTGCTCGACACCAACGCGCCTTCCGTGATCTGCGCTCGGCCGATTCGACCGCTGATCGGCGCCTTTACCTCGGCATATTCCAGATTGAGCCGCGCAGCCGCCAATCCGGCTTCGGCAACGGCGACATCGGCATCAGCCTGAGCCAGAACAGCCACAGCGTCGTCGCGCTGCTGGGTCGAGGTAATGCGACGGGTGTTCAACTCGGTCTGACGGTCTGCACTCTGTCTGGCCTGAAGCTGCACGGATTTGGCGCGCTGCAAGGTGGCTTCCGCGCTGGCGACCTGAACCTCAAAGGAGGCCTTGTCGATGCGATACAGGACATCGCCTTCCTTTACGGTGCTGCCCTGCTCGAAGACGCGTTCCACCACGATGCCGGACACGCGCGGACGCACTTCTGCAATGCGCGTCGGTGCGACGCGTCCTGGCAGGTCATTGGTGATCGGCAGAGCCTCGGGCTTCGCTTCGATGATGCTGACCGCCGGAGGCGGTGGCGCAGGCGCTGCCGCGGCTTTGTCATCGGAGTCGTTGCAGCCGGCGACTAGCGACAGAAGCGCCAATGCAGTTGCCAGCCGAATGGCGTGGATAAAGGACTTCATTGAACCAACCAGAATAAAAAGTGGATGAAAGCTTGCTTGAGAATGGGTGAACAGAGGGGGTGAAACGACTGCCCTACTGTTCGGCTTATAAAGCCGATGCTTGGGAACTCGGCGCAACAAGAGCGCCAATTTCCTGCAGGATCTGGCTGCGTTCGGGTTCCGGCCAGGAATGGATGCTGAGAAACTCCAGACTTCTCAGTCCCTCCAACGCCAAAAATGCAAGGAGAGCCGAACGAGGCTGCGAGGATGTTTGCGCTATCGCAGCAAGCTCTCGGCTATAAGATTCCTGCAACAGGCAACGTAGCTCGGCATCCTGCGCCAAGGCCGCGCACAAGTTCAGAGCGACAGACTGCGCGTCGCCGGCCGGAGCTTCGGCCGTTGCTGCGATCCGGCCTCGAATCCGAACATCAGCAATATTGCCAAGGCCCTGAACCGCCTGCTCGACCTTATCTTCTTCCGCCTTGATACGGCGCTCGATTACGGCCTTGATGAGCGCCTGCTTGGTTCCGTAATCGTAAATAACGCTGGCCTTGCTGATGCCAGCCTCCAGCGCAACCGCATCAAGCGTCAGCCGCGCCGCTCCATCGCGCATGACCACGACCTCGGCGGCGCGAAGAATTTTGCTTTGATCGATGACGCGTGGACGGGACAATGGGAGCACCAATTAATTTCCGAACAGTCGGAATTTAATCTTGAGGTGCAGCATTGTCAACGTTGACGTAGTGGCAGTGTGCAACCGCCCCTGAGTTTTAAAGGCTAGATCGGCAGAACCTTGCCGGGATGGAGGAGGCTGTTCGGGTCGACGGTGGAGTTCAGAGCCCGCATGACAGCGAGTTCTGCGAGCGTACGCGAATGATGCAGGTAATCCCGCTTGGCCAGACCGATGCCGTGCTCGGCCGATATGGAGGGCTATGCCGAGCTATGAGTTGGTAGATCGGATCCCTCTCCGCCTGGATCTGGTCGGCGGCGGGCACGCCGGTCGTGACATGCAGGTTGCAGTCGCCGAGATGGCCGATGATGGTGCAAGCCCGGGTTTTCAGGCACTTCGCGGTCCTTCGGACCCGATGAACAGGTGCTTCAGATCATAACCCGTATTGTCCTTGGGTACGGAACAAGGTGGCTGAGCACGGTTCCGTTTGTCGGCACGCATTCCAGCCCGAGAGCCTGGTCGCGCGCAACGCCATAGCGAAGGGCCTGAAAGCCGCCTGCATTGGTGGACAGTGCGCAGCCGAGATGGGCGCTGCCGCACAGGCCATTGGCGATCTCATGAAAATAGCACCCTCGTCAAAGAGCTGGGCGTGTCGTTTATCTCCGGCAACAAGTTGCATGGTCGCCAGGAAAGATCACGCCCTGACGCCGCGCGCCACTGCTATTCGTGATTGGCTGCTCGCAATCGGCGATCAACCCATCAGGACTTGAGCGGCGGACGCTCGCGCAACCAACCCCAAGACGGGTGAAGCGGAAGGGCTTCCGCCCCGCCACCAGGTCTCTGGATCAAGCGCCCTGCCTGATCTCGTCGAGGATCGCGTGGGCGCGGTCCATGCGCACGTGCCCGCCGCTGCGCAGCTTGGCAACGACGGCTTCGATCTCCTCGCCTTGGGCACCGGCCATGACGGCGATGTTGCGGGCATGGAGCGACATGTGGCCTTTCTGGATGCCTTCCGCCGCCAGAGCGCGCAGCGCGCCGGTGTTCTGGGCAAGGCCGACCGAAACGATCACCTGCGCCAGTTCCTGCGCGCCGGTGACACCGAGAAGCTTCACCGCCGCCTGTGCCACGGGATGGGTCTTGGTGGCGCCGCCGACGAGGCCAACCGGCATCGGCACTTCCATCGTGCCGACGAGGTTGCCGGCAGCATCCTTCTCGTAATGCGAAAGCGATGTGTAGCGACCGCCAGCTGCTGCATGGGAGTGGCAGCCGGCTTCCACAGCGCGGGTGTCGTTGCCGGTGGCAAGCACTACGGCCGTAATGCCGTTCATGATGCCCTTGTTGTGGGTCGCGGCGCGGTACGGGTCGGCTGCGGCAAACGCATAGGCGTCGATGATGCCATCAACCACGTCCGGGCCGCCAAGCGCTGCTGCGTCGTAGGTCGCGCGCACACGGGCCATGCGGCGGTCGGCTTTGTTGGAGAGGATCCTTAAGCGCACGCGGGCATCGGCGATTTCGGCCACCAGCGGTGCCAGCGCCTCGGCCATCGTGTTCACCGCATTCGCACCCATCGCATCGCGCACGTCGACGATGAGATGGAGCACGACATAAATGCGCCCTGCCCCGGCTTCCACGATGCGCACATCGATGTCACGCGCGCCGCCACCCAGCTTGACGAGGAGCGGATCCTGCTCGTTTGCGAGCGCCAGAATGTCGTCGCGGCGCTCATAAAGCTTAAGGCGCGCGCCATACGGGTCCTTCTTGCCGACGAGCTGGATCTGCGAGATCATGATCGGCTGGTCGGCCGAGGTGAAGAAGCCGCCATTGATGCGCGCGACTGAGGCCATGTTGCTGGCCGCGGCCACCACCGAGGGCTCTTCGGTCGCCATCGGAATGAGGTAGTCACGGCCGTTGACAGTGAAATTCGCGGCCACACCGACCGGGATCGACAGCGTGCCCACCACGTTTTCGATCATGCGGTCGGCGATCGACAGCATGTCTGGCGCGGGCTGGGTCAGGCTGGCCAACTCGCTTTCTGGCAGGCCGGTCAGCTCAACGACGGCCTTGAAGCGGTCCGCTGGTGAGAGCTTGTAGAAGCCCGGAATGCGGCTGTTGACAGACATGTGGCGAAACTCCCTGCATTTCACTTTTCCAGGAAGCTAGGGGGCGCTGCCCGCGATGGACAATGTGCAGGAAACACACAGAGCCGGGATGCGCCTGTGGCTTCGTCACACGTCGCTCAAACGGCTTGGCCCAGCACGTGAAGCCGCAAGGCGACATGGACCTCCAGCGTCTTTGCTGGGTCGGACCAGTCGGGGTTGATCTGCGCGATCGTATCAAGGCGCTGGCGCATCGTATTGACGTGGATGCCAAGCAGTTCGGCAGCCTTTTGCACGCTTCGGCCGGTGTCGAGATAGGTGAGCAGCGTCACCGCAAGCTGGCTTTTGCGCTTCTCGTCCTGTTCCACAAGCGCGCCGACCGCACTGCGCAGGAAGGCTGCGATGGCATCCTCGCCACGGTTCTGGAACAGCAGGCCGTACATCGAAAGGCTGCGCTCGAAGGTCACGCGCCCCTGCTGGTTCAGGCCGCGAATGAGGCCGATGCAGCGGCGCAGGGCCTCATACTGAGCCGGCACCTTGTCGAAGCTGGAAACAGGATCGGAGATCACGACGGTGAAGCGCTGGTCGAAGGCCTCGTCGAGCCGTTCGGAGATTCGCTTGGCAAGCTTTTCAGGGTCGGCTGCGTTGGAAACGATCGCGAGGTCGCCGTTGAACTCGGCAAAGATCGTGTCGCGTCCCGCGAGCGTCGAGCGCAGTGCCGAGGAGGCCTGCGCCGAGGTGATTGCAAGCAGTTCCACCAGGATGACGGTGACCGGCCATGTCAGGCTGATGCCCGGCGGCAGGCGGCGCGCGCTTTCAGGCGAGAACGGATCGGCAATGCCACGCAGCAGCGCCGATACGGTGTCGGCGACGTTGCGATGGGCCATCTGTGCAATGCGGTCGAGCGACAGAAGCACGATGCCGGTGGCGATGGCGCTGCGCTCCAGCGTGCGCGTTTCAGACGGCGAAAGCGGGCGGCTGCGGGTAAAAACCAGCGCGCCGAGCCGCGCCGATCCGCCCATCACGGCGGCAACCAGCGTGGTACGTCCGTCCGCCCCCATCAGCGCCACGGAACGCCCGAGCCGGTCACTTTCGCGCACTGCCTTGGCCAGTTCTTCATCGGTGAGTTGTTCGGGCGCTGTGCCGGAGATCGCGGTGCGGCTCTCGTCGATCACGCCGGCCTCGCCCTTAAGCAGCTTGGACACGCGGTTGACCAGGTCGTCCAGCGTACCGCCGCGTGCGATCAGCTCGGTGAGCTGCTCATGCGCCACCGCCGCCTGCTCGATATCGTCGGCCTTGGCGCGCAGGGCTGCATTGGCGTCCTTGGCCAGCAGCAGCGACCGCTGCGCTTCCTCGAGCAGCCGCGCGTTCTCGATGGCCAGGGCTGCAAAGGTGCCGAGCGAGGACAGCACAGCCATTTCCTGCGGCGTATAGGAGCGCACATAGCGGTCGCCGACGAAAAGCACGCCCATGACATGGGCTTCGAGTTCCAGCGGAATGCCGAGGATCGAGACAATGCCTTCGCCGCTGGTGGCGCGGTCGATCTCGACATCATGGTCGAAGTTGCGGTCGGCGGTGTAATTGTTGGAATAGAACGGACGGCGGGCGCGCGCCACGCTGCCGCAAACGCCGATGTTGCGCGGTACGCGGATACACCCGAAATCCTGCGACATGACGCCTTCCGTTACGCGCACGTAGAAGTCGCCGCGCTCGTCGTCGGCTGCCGAGAGATAGGCGATGTCGCTGCCCACGAGCTGGCGTGCGCGTCGCACGATAGCCTGCAGGATCTGGTCGGTATCCCGCAGGGCAGACAGATCGCGCGCGGTCTCGTAGAGCGCCGAAAGCTCCACCTCGCGCTTGCGCTTCAGCTCGAAGTTCTCGCGCAGCCGCAACGCCGTCGCCATGGCACTGCCCATCGTATCGGCAGCCGCCTCGTCACGCGCCGTGCCTTTGGCGGCATTGGCGAGTTGCTCGAAGCTCGACAATGGCGCATTGCCGTCGAGAAGCGCCAGCATGCGCTGGTAATAGGATGCGATATCCAGATTGTCCGCCGGCTTGTGGCCAATGGTTACGATCTCAGCATGACGCGACATGGCAGTTCTCCAACTATGGCGGCTCATCTGGGGAGTTGCCTGCTAGCCTGTGTGGACTGACACAGGCACCGCCGACAGATAACGTACAAAACACACACAACAACGAGCCCTCCATGTTGCCTGTAAACATCCGCACGAGCCAAGCCTCAAGCTAAATGTCGCTCAAATCGGGAGACATGGCATGCGCGACAGCGTGCGGATCGTGGAAGTGGGGCCACGCGACGGACTTCAAAACGAGGCGGTTGTTGTTTCGGTCGCAACCAAGCTCGACCTGATCCGGCAGTTGCGCGAGGCAGGCCTTGCCACAATCGAGGTCGGCAGTTTCGTGTCGCCCAAGCGGGTGCCGCAGATGGCCGATACCGACGACGTCGTGCGGCAACTCGATCTGGATGGCGAGATCCGTTATCCCGTGCTGGTTCCTAACGAACAGGGCATGGTGGCGGCCCTTGCCGCCGGCGTGCGCGAGATCGCGGTCTTTGCCTCGGCGTCCGAGACGTTTTCGCAAAAGAACATCAACTGCTCGATCGAACAAAGCATCGACCGCTTCCGGCCGGTGGTCGAGATGGCAAAGGCCAATCATGTCGCGGTGCGCGGCTATGTTTCTTGCGTGCTCGGCTGCCCTTACGAGGGCAAGGTGGCGATAGATGCCGTCGTTTCGGTGTCGCGCACGCTGACCGACCTCGGTTGCTACGAAATCTCGCTTGGCGACACGATTGGCATCGGCACGCCGTGGCAGGCCCGCGACATGATGCGCGCGGTGGCGGGTGACCTCGACATCGCCACGCTCGCCGCTCACTTTCATGACACGCGCGGCCAGGCGCTGGCCAACATCCTGGCCTGCCTTGAAGAGGGCGTTTCGGTTGTCGACAGCGCTGTCGGCGGCTTGGGCGGCTGTCCTTATGCACCGGGTGCCGCGGGCAACGTCTCGACCGAGGATCTCGTTTTCATGCTGGATGGCATGGGCATCCACACTGGCGTCGATCTCAGCCGGGTCGTGGCGGCGGGGCAGTTCATCTCGGCCGCACTCGGCAAAACGTCTGGCTCCAAGGTGGCGCAATCCATGTGTGCATGAGCGACCATCGAGGCCCGCACGATATGGCAAAGCCACATTGCGAACGCTACGCCAACGCCTGACCCTTTCCGCAGGAGGAACAGAATGACCCAACACACTGCCGCATCCGGCCCGCTCGCCGGCGTGACCGTGCTCGACATTACCCGCGTGGTGGCCGGTCCCTTCTGTTCCATGCTGCTTGCCGAACTGGGCGCCACCGTCATCAAGGTCGAGCACCCCGACGAGCCCGATTACGCCCGCACCTTCCCGCCGATGGTTGCGCATGACGATGACGAGTTCAGCGCCTTCTTCGCGCAATACAACCGAAACAAGCAGGGCATCACGCTCAACATGAAGACGGTCGAGGGCAAGCAGCTTCTGCGCCAGCTTGTCCGCAAGGCCGACATCCTGGTCGAGAATTTCCGGCCCGGCACGATGGAAAAGCTCGGCCTCGGCTACGAGGTTCTGAAACAGGAAAACCCGCGCCTGGTTTATACGGCGATCAGCGGTTTCGGCCGCACTGGGCCGAATGCCTCCCGGCCTGCCTATGACAATACCGGCCAGGCAGCCGGCGGCCTGTGGTCGATGAACGGCTACGCCGATCGCCCGCCGGTGCGCGTAGGCACCATCATCGGCGATCTCGCCGCCTCACTTTATGCCGCGATCGGCACGCTGGCGGCTCTGCGTCAGGCCGAACGGGACGGCTTCGGCCAGGTGGTGGACATTTCGCAGCAGGATTCGGTGCTGACGCTGACCGAGAATGCCGTCGTGCGCTACACGACGAAGGGCGAGGTCGCCTCCCCGCTTGGCAACGACCATCCCTTCGTGCGCCCTTACGGTTCCTTCCCCTGCAAGGACGGCTACGTGTTTTTCGGCGGCTATACCGACAAGTTCTGGCGCATCACCTGCGAAATGTTCGGCGAGCCGGAAGTGGCTGACGATCCCGAGATCGACACAATGGAAAAGCGCTTCGATCCGGCTGTTGCCGAGCGTCGCGTGACGCCTTTGCTGGCGCGCTGGTTCGGTCAGCACACCAAGGCCGAACTAGAGGAGATGGCGGGCGACCGCGTGCCGCTCAGCGCCATCAAGACCATAGCCGAAGTCGTCGAGGATCCGCATATCGCAGCGCGCGAAATGATCGTCAACGTGCCTGTTGCCGGAAAGCTGGTGCGCATGTTCGGCATGCCGATCAAGCTGTCGGAGGCAAAGAGCCGCGACCATGTGAAGGCCCCGACGCCCGGCGAGCACA
>NZ_DAMBUH010000012.1:0-39509 GCF_032053605.1 Tianweitania sp. | reverse complement strand
CCGGTCTGTCTGCGGAAGACATTGCCGGACTGGCTGAACGGGGGGTGATCTGATGTCGATCGAAATTGAGCGGGCCGGCCACGTCGCCACCATCCGCATCAGCCGGCCGGAAAAGCTGAACGCGCTGTCGCTTGCCATGTACGAGGACCTCGGCAAGGCCTTTGCCGAAACGCGCGACGACGACGCGGTTCGGGCCGTGGTGCTGATGGGGGCGGGCGAGCGCGCCTTTTGCGTCGGCGCCGACCTGATGGAGTCGATTCCCGCTCTTGCCAGCGACCGCTTCGATATCAGCGCCTGGGACCCGGCGCATCTCAAGGGCATGAACTTCTACAAGCCGATCATCAGTGCCGTGCGCGGCCTGTGTATCGGCGGCGGCTTCGAGATCATGCTGGCGACCGACATCCGCATTGCCGCGACCGATGCCGTTTTCCAGCTACCGGAACCGAGCCACGGCTTCGTGCCGGCCGGCGGCACGCTGGTGCGGCTTGTGCGCCAGATCGGCTATGCCCATGCCATGGAAATCCTGCTGTCGGCTCGCCGCTTCGGCCCGGAAGAAATGCGCGCCAAGGGCGTGGTCAACCAGGTGGTCGCGCCCGACAAGGTCGAGGGCGTGGCGCATGACATTGCAAGCCACATCGCGACGCTGAGCCCAACCGCGATCCAGACCATCAAGGAAGCGGTGTTGAAACTGCAGGACCTGCCGTTGGAAGAAGCTTTCGCTCGGGAAGCCGAGCTTGGACAGCGCACCTTTACCAGTACCGACGCTAAGCGCGGCCTCAAGGCTTTCGCCGACCGGGCTGCACGGTAGGACGCGCGGCGATTTGTCGAAGACCGACACTGCCGGTCTGCCCATGTGTGTTTCCGCGACATTGAACGCGGCCTCGCCCCACCCCTAGGCTCACACCCATACCGCTCGGCTGCTCGCAGGAGGTGCGTGCCGCAATGACGGGAACCCGTGGGAGGAGAAACGATATGAAAGGTTCGACGCAAATCGTGCGCACCATGTGCCTGACCATCGCTGCGACGGTATCGGCATTCGCCGTGACAGGCGCGTGGGCGCAGGATGCCAAAATCAGCGACGACGTGGTGAAGATCGGCTTCATCGAAGACATGTCGGGCGTTTATGCCGACATTACCGGCAAAGGGGCGGTCACGGCTGCCGAGATGGCGGTCGAGGAGTTCGGCGGCAAGGTCCTGGGCAAGCCGATCGAGGTGCTTTCGGCCGATCACCAGAACAAGCCCGACATCGCGGCATCGATTGCGCGCAAGTGGTTCGACGAAGACAAGCTCGACGCGGTACTCGACGTGGCTTCCTCCTCGCCCGCGCTGGCGGTGCTGGAAGTCGCAAAGCAGAAGGAAAAGATCATCACGCTGAGCTCGCCGGGCTCGCTGAGGATCACCAACGATGTTTGCGGCCCCACTGTCGTGCACTGGGCCTATGACAGTTATGCCATCGCGCATTCCACGGGCCAGGCGCTCATGGGGGCCGGCTTCGACAGCTGGTACTTCGTGACCGCCGATTACGCCTTCGGCCACAGCCTGGAGAAGGACACAGGCGACGTCGTCACCGCTCAGGGCGGCAAGGTTCTCGGCAGCACGCGACTGCCGGTCGGCACCAGCGACTTCGGTTCGGCGCTACTGACCGCGCAGTCGTCGGGCGCCAAGGTGGTCGCGCTGGCCAATGCGGGCTCGGATACCATCAACTCGATCAAGCAGGCCGCGCAGTTCGGATTGGCTCAAAGCGGCATCAAGATCGCGACGCTCGCAGGCTTCATCAACGACGTGCACGGCCTCGGTCTCCAGGAAGCGCAGGGGCTCACCATCACAGAAGCGTCCTACTGGGACATGAACGACGAGACCCGCGAATGGTCGAAGCGCTTCTTCGAGCGTGTCGGCGCAATGCCCAACATGCTGCAGACCGGCACCTATTCCTCGGTCAAACACTACCTGAAAGCCGTCGAGGCGGCGGGCACCGACGACACCAAGATCGTGATGGCCAAAATGCGCGAATTGCCCATCGAGGACATCTTCTACAAGGGCACGATCCGTCCCGACGGGCGCATGGTGCACGACATGTATCTCTTCGAGGTCAAGACGCCGGAAGAATCCAAGGCGCCCTGGGATTACTACAAGCTCGTTTCGAAGATCGACGGCGAGAAGGCCTTCCAGCCGCTCGAGAAGTCGACCTGCGAACTCGTTACCAAGAAATAGCGGTCGGGGAACCGCTTGCCGGCATGGTGCGATTGTATCCTGCCGGCATCATTGAACAAAGGAAACGACATGAATCGCCGCGAATTCAATTTGTTGCTATCGGCCACCGTTGGCGCAACGGCATTCATGGGCAAGGCAGCCGTTGCGCAGGAACAGGGAGAAACGCTGACTGCCCTCATCCAGCCGGAGCCGCCGATCCTCAACCTCGGCATCAACCAGCAAACGCCGACCGGCGTGGTTGGCGGCAAGATGTATGAGGGCCTGTTGTCCTACGCCAGGGATCTGACCCCGCAGCCGCTGCTTGCGGATTCATGGGAGATCGCCGAGGACGGTTTGACCTACACGTTCAAGCTCGTCCAGAACGCCAAGTGGCACGACGGCCAGCCCTTTACCTCGGCCGACGTCGTGTTCTCGTGCAAGCAGCTCCTGCCCGAAACCCATCCGCGCGCCCGCGCCGTCTTCGACCGCTGCGCAAGCATCGAGGCGCCGGACGATTTCACCGTCGTGTTCAAGCTGAAATCGCCGTTCCCGGCCTTCATCATGGCCTTCGAAACGGCGTCTGCCCCGATCCTTCCGCGCCACCAGCTCGAGGGCAAGGACTTCATGAAGGAAGGCGCGGAATTGCCGCCGATCGGCACCGGGCCGTTCAAGCTGAACGAATGGGTCAAGGGCTCGCATATTCACCTGACCGCCGTTGAAGATTATTATCGTCCCGACCAGCCGAAGCTGAAGGAGATCTTCTACCGCGTCGTGCCGGACGCCGCTTCGCGCGCCGTCGCGCTCGAACAGGGTGAGGCACAGCTTGCACAGTGGCAGGACATCGAGCCCTTCGACGTCGAGCGCCTGTCCTCGCTCGAGCATCTGGAAATGACGACCGAAGGCTACGAATACTTCTCGCCCATGGTCTGGATCGAGCTCAACTGCCGCAAGCCGCCAATGAACGACAAGCGCTTCCGGCAGGCACTGACGCATCTGATCGATCGCGACTTCGTTCGCGACCGCATCTTCTTCGGGCTCGCCAATTCGGCAACCGGCCCGATTTCGTCGTCGATGCGCTTCTACGACAAGGACGTGAAGACCTATGAGCACTCGGTCGAAAAAGCGACCGCGCTGCTCGACGAGATGGGCTTGAAGCCGGGCGCCGATGGCAACCGCGTCAGTTTGAAGTTCACCATGGTGCCGGCGGGCGAGGTCTGGACCCGCATCGCCGAATACATCCGCCAGTCCTTCAGTCAGGCGGGCATCGCTGTCGAGCTGCAAAGCAACGATCTCGCAGGCTGGGTCTCGGCCGTCAGCAATGGCGATTTCGACATATCCGGCAACCAGCTTTACCAGAACGGCGATCCGGCGCTCGGTGTTGCCCGCACCTACATTTCGTCCAACATCCGCAAGGGCGTGATGTTCTCCAACACGTCGGGCTATTCGAACCCCAAGGTGGACGAACTGTTCGAGGCGGCCGCCGTCGAGCTCGACCAGACCAAGCGTCAGGCGCTCTACACCGAAGTCCAGCAACTGCTGGTCGAGGAAATGCCGGTTCTGTGGCTCTGCGAGCAGAAGTATCCGACGATCTACGACAACCGTCTCAAGGACGTCGTGACCTCGTCCACCGGCGTGAACGCCAATTTCGGCACGACGCATTTCGAGGCCTGACCGATATCGGTGCGCCGGCGCTCCAGGGTGCCGGCGCATGCTTCTATTTCGCGACCAAGGAATTCCCGAACGCCATGACCTTCCATTTCGACCCTGCCGAGATCGCCACGCTCACCAACTGGCGCCACAAGTTGCACCAGTTCCCGGAAGTCTCGGGCGAAGAGGTCGAAACGGCCAAGGAGGTCGTGTCCTTTCTGGCCGACACCAATCCGGAAACGGTGGTGACCGGTCTTGGTGGCCATGGCGTGGCGCTGGTCTATGAGGGTGCTGAACCCGGCCCGAGCGTAATGCTGCGCTGCGAGCTGGACGCGCTGCAGATCCACGAGATTTCCGACCTGCCCTATCGCTCGAAGATCGACAACAAGGCGCATATGTGCGGCCACGACGGCCACATGACGATGATGGCAGCGGTCGCGCGCCATATCGGCAAGAACCGCCCGGCAAAGGGACGCGCCATCCTGTTGTTCCAGCCGGCCGAAGAAACGGCGCATGGCGCCGAGGCCGTGCTGGCCGATCCCCAATTCGCAGCCATCACGCCCGACCTGTCCTTTGCGATCCACAACATGCCCGGCCTGCCGCTGGCGAGTGTCGCGGTGGCTGCCGGCCAGATCACCTGCGCCTCCATGGGCTTGAAGCTCGAACTCACCGGCAAGACCGCACACGCCTCCATGCCCGAGACCGGCATCTCGCCCGCCAAGGCGGTGGCGCGCATCATCGACGGGTTGGAGCGCTTCCAGACCGGCGAGGTGGTCGCTCAAGGGTTCCAGCGCGTGACGCTGACCAATGTTCAGATGGGCAAACCGGTCTTCGGCGTCACACCGGGTTCGGCCGAGATTCGCATGACGCTGCGCCGCCCGGAAAGCGACGCGATGCCGGCCTTGGTCGAGGACGTCGTGGCGATGGTCGCGGCGATCGCCTCCGAAGAAGGGCTCGGTCTTTCGCACACCACGCACAATTTTTTCCGTGCCTGCATCAACGATCCGGAAGCGGCATCGGCTTTCGAGACCGCCGCCGCCGACATGGAACTTGATCGTTCGCACGACTACGTGCCGATCCGCGGTGCGGAGGATTTCGGCCTGTTCGGCTCCTGCTCGAAGTCCGCGCTGCTGTTTATCGGCTCGGGCATGGACAAGCCGATGGTCCACAACCCGGACTACGACTTTCCCGACGCGCTGATCCCGGTGGGCGCCGGTCTTTTCCTGCGTGTCCTCGACCAGACACTGGGCCTCGCCCAGCCGTCCGGCAGCTAGTCGAAATCACGTAGCGAACCGATGTCGATCATCACCAGTCTCACCGGCAAGATCATCGGGATCGTCTTTACGATCCTCGTCATAGCCACGATCAACTTCATCCTGATCCACGCGACGCCGGGTGATCCGGCCATGGTGATCGCCGGTCAGTCCGGCGCGGCCGATCCGAAATTCATCGCCGATATCCGAGCGGCCTATGGTCTCGACCAGCCGTTCCTGATTCAGCTCGGCACTTATATCGGCAAGGTCCTGCAGTTCGATCTCGGCTATTCCTACCGCCAGCGCGCCGATGTCAGCGCCCTTATCCTCGATCGGCTTGGTCCTACCTTGCTTCTGACGCTGTCGGCATTCTTCGTTTCGCTGATCGGCGGCGTTTTCTTCGGCGCGCTTGCCGGCAAGCGGCAGGGTACATGGGCCGACCTCGCGATCTCGCTGGTTTCGCTGCTTCTTTACGCCACGCCGGTGTTCTGGCTTGGCCTGATGCTGGTGCTGGTCTTTTCGATCCAGCTGGGCTGGGTGCCGGCGTTCGGCTATGCATCGATCCGCGCTTCGAGCTTCGGCCCGTGGGATTATGCGATGGATGTCGCGCGCCATCTCATCCTGCCGGTGCTGACGCTGGCCGCGATCTACATGGCCGTTTACACCCGCCTCATGCGCTCCTCGCTGATCGAAGTCAGCCACGAGGACCATGTCCGCACCGCCCGCGCAAAGGGCCTGAACGAGCGCCAGATCCTGTCGCGTCACATGCTGCGCAACGCGGCCGTTCCGGTCATCACCTTTGCCGGACTTCAGGCCAGCGCCCTTATCGGCGGTTCGGTTGTCGTGGAAACGGTGTTCTCATGGCCCGGCCTTGGCCGCTTGACCTACGATGCCGTGACGGCGCGCGACTATCCCGTGCTGCTCGGCCTGTTCCTCATCATGTCGGTGCTGGTCATCGCGACCAATCTGCTCACCGATGTCCTGCATCGCCTGATCGACCCGCGCGTCAAGGGCCGATAGGAGACCTGCTCATGAGCGAATTCTTCCGCACGTTCCTCAGCCGGCCAGCCGGCATCGTCGGACTTGTCCTCCTTGTCATCGTCTGCCTGATGGCGGTGCTCGCGCCGCTGATCTATCCGGGCTCGCCCTGGGATATGGCCGGCATGCCCTTCGCCCGACCAGGCGAGGCTGGCATGCTGCTCGGCAGCGACACGCTTGGCCGAGACATCGCCTCCGGCATCGTTCACGGCGCCCGCGTTTCGATCCTGATCGGCCTGGCCTCGACCCTGACCGCGCTGTTTATCGGCGTGACGCTGGGCTGCATCGCCGGTTATGCCGGCGGAATGGTTGATGGCGCCATCGTGCGCTTCACCGAGATATTTCAAACGATCCCGAGCTTCGTGCTGGCCATCCTATTCGTCGCGATCCTGACACCGTCGATCGGCACGATCATCCTGGCGATCGGCCTCGTTTCATGGCCGCCGCTGTCGCGCCTTACTCGTGCGCAGGTCAAGACGGTCACCCAGCGCGAATTCGTTCAGGCCGCGCGCTGCCAGGGCCAATCGACGCTGTCGATCGTACTGCGCCACGTCCTGCCCAACGCCGTTTCGCCGATTATCGTCGCCGGCTCCTTGACGGTCGCAGCCGCGATCCTGATCGAGGCCGCGCTTTCCTTCATGGGCCTCGGCGATCCCAATTTCATGAGCTGGGGCTATATGGTCGGCGCCGGCCGTACCGTGATCCGCCAGGCCTGGTGGATGAGCGTCTTCCCGGGCATCGCCATCCTGCTCACCGTTGTCGCGATCAACCTCGTCGGCGAAGCCTTGAACGACACGCTGAACCCGAGGATTTCGCGCGCATGAGCCTGCTCCAGATCGAGAACCTCGTGCTTGGCCTTCCGGAAGGCGCCGACCGCCTGCGCGCTGTCGACGGCATCAGCATCGAGGTCAATCGCAATGAGATCGTTTGCCTGGTGGGCGAAAGCGGCTCGGGCAAGTCGATGACGGCTCATGCCATCCTCGGCCTGCTCCCTGCCAAGGTAAAGGCGCTGGAAGGCGCGATCCGCTTTGGCGGCCAAGACCTGCTGAAGCTTCCGGCCAGGAACATGCGCCAGCTTCGCGGCAGCCGCATCGCCATGATCTTCCAGGAGCCGCTGACGGCGCTGAATCCGCTGGCAAAGGTCGGCAGCCAGGTCGCGGAGGCGATCCGCATCCACGGCAAGGCCGGCGGCGATGTCGAAGCACGCGTGGTCGAACTCTTCGGCCAAGTTGGCCTGCCCGATCCAGCCTCCATTATCTCCGCCTATCCGTTTCAGCTGTCCGGCGGCCAGCGCCAGCGCGTCATGATTGCCATGGCGCTTTCAAACGATCCCGAACTGCTGATCGCCGACGAGCCTACGACAGCGCTCGACGTCACCACGCAGCGCCAGATTCTCGACCTGATCCTCGACCTTCAAAAGAAGCGCGACATGGGCGTGCTGTTCATTACGCACGACATCGGCGTGGTCGCTGATATTGCCGACCGTGTCGTTGTTCTCCGCCACGGCAAGGTGGTCGAACAGGGCGAGGCAAGCACCGTGCTCGACACGCCGCAGACGGACTACACGCGCGACCTTCTTGATGCCGTGCCGGGTCGCGGCGCGATCCGCTCGGTTCGTGACGACACGACGCCGCTGCTGGAAATTAAGAACCTGCAGAAGGGCTTTACCACGCGCCAGAGCATGTTTTCCAAGCCGCGCCGCGTGGTTGCGGCCGACGACCTTAACCTCTCCCTCCAGCGCGGCGACACGCTGGCCGTTGTGGGCGAGAGCGGTTCGGGCAAGTCGACGCTGGCCCGCATGGTGCTGCGCCTGATCGAGCCGGACAACGGCGTGATCAACTTTGATGGCGCTTCGGTGCGCGCCATGAAAGGCGAAGCGCTGCGGCAGTTTCGCCGCCGCGTGCAGATCGTGTTCCAGGATCCCTACGCCTCGCTCGATCCGCGCCTGAAGATTGGCGAAAGCATCGTGCGCGGCCCGATGGCGTTCGGAGCCTCGCGGACAGACGCGACAAAAACCGCGACCCGCTGGCTGGAAAAAGTCGGGCTCGGTGCGCACGCGCTGGACCGCTTCCCGCACGAATTTTCCGGCGGACAACGCCAGCGCATCTGCATCGCCCGCGCGCTGGCGCTTGATCCCGTCTGCCTGATCGCCGACGAGGCCGTGTCGGCGCTGGACGTTTCTGTTCAAGCGCAGGTTTTGAAGCTGCTTGCCGAATTGAAATCCGAGATGGGCCTGAGCATGCTGTTCATCACCCACGACCTGCGTGTTGCGCGCGAGATCGCCGACCGCATTGTGGTCATGCAGAACGGCCGCATCGTCGAGCAGGCGCCTGCCGCCGCGCTCTTCGATCAGCCGCAGGCCGATTACACCAGGCGGCTGCTCGAATCCGTTCCCGGGCGCGCGTTCTTCGAGCGCCGCGAGCTGGCGGGGAGTGCCGCTTAGGGCAGGACGATGGACAACCGGACGCGCGCCTTTATCGAGAAATCCACACTGCTCTTCATTGCATCGCGCAATGTGGATGGCGCGATGGATGTTTCACCGCGCGGTGGCCAGCCTTCAGTCCTTCGCTTTCGGGCGGATGGCGCGCTGCTGATGCCCGATTATGTCGGCAACAAGCGCCTCGACACGATCGGCAACGTGCTCGCCAACCCGGATGTCGCTCTTCTGCTGCTGAACCGGCTGAGCAACGATTATCTGCGCATCAATGCTCGCGCGATCGTATCGCAGGCCGAGGACGATCTTGCCGCCTTCCCGGCCGACGAGAACCCGCCGCTCAGCGTTATCGTACTCCAGCCGACCAAAATGGAATTCGTCGCCAGCAAGGCATTCCACCGCAGCGGCTTCTGGGTCGACGCGTCCGGCCTCAAGCCCACGCTCGACGTGCTCGACATTTATGCCCGCGACATCAAGTGGCAAACGGATGGCGGGCGCGAACCCGTTCTGTTTGATCCGGGCTCCGAAAGCCATCTTGCCGGCTCTGGCCTGCGCGCCTTCTACGGCACGCCTAGCCCCATGGTGCAAAAGAAGGTCTATGATACGGCCGGCCCCGGCTTCATGAGCTTCATCGACGACGCCCGCTTCATCGTTTTTGCGCATGAGGGCGCGGGCGGTGAAATCCTGATCGACCTGGCCGGCGGCGCGCCATTGAGAGCCGATCGCAACACAAACGCACCCTCGCTGCTGCTCGACATCGAGCATGAGGGCACGGCCGGCCCTGCAGCACCGCATTCGTCCCCGTTCGCGATCATCGCCGCCGAGCCAGGCCGCTGCGACAACATCCGGGTGAACGGGACCTATCGCGAGGTGTGCACGACGCCAGATGGCCAGCGCCGGCTCAGCCTTCAGTCGGAAGAAATCTATTTTCACTGCTCGGCGGCACTCACCCGGTCGCGCATCTGGATGGATGCGCGACCCGCGGCCTGGAGTGGGAAGCGAAGCTTCACCTGCGTCTCCCGACGGCAGGAAAGCCCGGATGTCGTATCCTTGACCTTCAGCCCGCGCGACCGAGCGCCGGTCGGCTCGGCGGAGCCTGGCCAGTTCGTCACCGTCTCGCTGCCGCATGATAACGCAAAAACCCCGCGCCGTCGCTGTTACTCGATCTCCTCTGTCCCGACCGACCGCGAGCTACGCATTTCCGCGCGCCGCATCGGCGATAACGGGGTTTCCGCGCTTTTGCACGACAGGGTCAAGATCGGCGACGAGGTCTTCCTTGGTCCCCCCGGCGGCCAATTCGTGTTCAACAGCCCACCTCTGAAGCCGGTCGTGTTGGTCAGTGCCGGCGTCGGTATCACGCCGCTCCTGCCGATGGCCGAGCAACTAGCACGCGAGGAGCCGGGTCGCGAGATCTGGTTCGTTCATGCGGCCCGGAACGGCCGGCACCACCTTTTCGGCCCTGAGGCGCTGGAACTCGCCAACTCCAATCCCGGCATCAGCCTGCTGACGGTTTACTCTCGCCCCGACGACGATGACACGTTCCACCACGAGGGTCGCCTTGATGCGAGCGCGCTTGCGCGGCACGTGCCCGTCACAAAGGCTGACTTCTACATCTGCGGTCCCGACGCCTTCATGTCCTCGCTGCGGGACGGTCTAATCGAACTGGGCACACCGCCGGCGGCGATCCGCATGGAAGCATTCGAACAAAGCGGCGGTGGAGGCTTTGCGCTGAGCGAAGCCCAGATGAACCTGCCGCCCAGCGTGGTCAGCTTTACGCGCTCCGACCGCCAGGCGACGTGGACCCCGGAATGCGGCTCGCTGCTCGACCTGGCGCTGGCCAACGACATCGAGGTCCAGTTTTCCTGCCGCAGCGGCGAGTGCCAGTCCTGCAGCCAGAAGATCATCAGTGGCGGTGTGATCTACCCGTCCGGCGAAGAACCGCTCATCGCCCGTGGCCAGGTCCTGCTTTGCCAAGCGATCCCTAAAAACGACCTAGTACTGGACTGCTGACCAGCGTTTGCAGTCTGCGAGCCAGCTTCATCAATTCGTTGAAGAGAGTTCCTTTTTCCATTACTGCGCCGCCACAAGCGGTCGGGCGCAGCGGAGATTTGATTGAGGAAGCAATAAACGGCTGCATCGGGTGCAGCTCTATCAATGATCCATCTGGCAGGCGATAGGATGCGCCAACGCTGTCATGATGCCGCGCAACTCTGCAAGGCCTCGCAGCCTCCCGATGATCGGATAACCCGGCTGTCCGCTGCGGCCGAGATCGTCGACGATCCTTTGGCCGTGATCGGGGCGCATCGGGATTTGATGATCCTGGCGCCCTTCAACTTTCCGCCTTTTCTCCTCACGAAGGATCTCGGCGATAAAAGCGACCATATCGGTGCTTCCGCCAAGGTGTTCCGCTTCATGGAAGGAAGCAGGGATGCCGGCCTCTTCGCGCGTGACATTGCGCAGATGCAGGAAGTGCACCCGCGGTCCGAACCGGAGCATGAGGCCGGCTAGATCATTATCGGGACGCGCACCAAGCGATCCCGAGCATAAGGTCAGCCCGTTTGCAGGGCTGTCGACAGCGTTGAGCATGGTTTCGAAATCGTCCTCGGTGGACATGATGCGCGGCAAACCGAGCAAAGGGAATGGCGGATCATCTGGATGGCAGCAAAGGCGCACGCCGAGTTTCTCGGCGACCGGAACGACTTCTTCGAGGAAGGTGACATAGTGCGTACGCAACCGTTCTGAGTCGATGGCATCATATTGCGCCAGTAGCTGACGGACATCTTCAATCGTCAGGCTCTCCGTCGAGCCAGGCAATCCGCCGGTCACGTTCCTGGCAAGCTCACGTTGGCGATGTTCGTCCATGCTGGCGAAGCGCTCTTCCGCCTTGGCAACGATCCGCTCATCGAAGGATGCGGCTGCGTTCTTGCGTTGGAGAATATGAATGTCGAAGGCTGCGAAGTCGATCAAATCAAAGCGCATGCAGTCGCCGCCATGGGGAAGTTTCCAGGCGAGATCGGTTCGGGTCCAGTCGAGCACGGGCATGAAGTTGTAGCATATCGTTTCCAGCCCATTTTCGCTCAGATGCTGGAGGCTTTGCTTGTAGTTCTCGATATGCGCGCGCCAGTCGCCCGTTTGTTTCTTGATGTCCTCCGACACCGGCAGGCTCTCCACCACCTCCCACGCGAGTCCGGATGGCGAACCATCCTTCAAGCGGCTAAGGTCATCCTGGCGGCGGCGGATTTCTTTCGACGACCAGATCTCTCCAGTCGGAATATGGTGCAAGGCACTGACGACGCCTTCCACCCCGGCTTGCCGCATGTCGTCCACCGACGCTTGATCATGCGGGCCGAACCAGCGCCATGTCTGTCGCATTGCATTTTCCTGTAGTATTGGTGGCTGGCCGCATAGCAGCGCACAGCTTGGCTGGTTTTCAGGCGTCAGGATGCAGTGTGGACAGCAACGCCGTCAGCATCGAAGGCGTAGGTTCGGCCGGGCTCGGCAGTCAGCGTGACTGCGCTTTGAACGCGGGGCGGCGGGCCATCCCGATGCAATGCGAGGCAGGTGTCACCGTTTTCAAGCTGGATGTGAAGCAGCGTTTCCGCGCCGGCATATTCAGCCAGCACAACCGTTCCAGGCAGACCGGGCTGTGCGGCAGAACCGACCCGAAGATGTTCAGGGCGCACGCCGCATTGCGTGGCTGAAAGTGGAAGAGACCCGCCCGGCGACAACGCCACCGCCGTATCTGCCTTCAGAATGTTCATCTTCGGACTGCCGATGAACTGCGCAACAAAGATGTTGGCCGGGCGCTCATAGAGTTCCTGCGGCGCGCCAACCTGCTCGACCCTGCCGTCCTTGAGAACAACAATCCGGTCGGCCAGCGTCATGGCCTCCACCTGATCATGGGTGACATAGATCATCGTCGTTGCAACACGCTGGTGCAGGCTGGCGATCTCGGAGCGCATATGCACTCGCAGTTCAGCATCGAGGTTCGACAGCGGCTCATCGAAAAGAAAGACCGAAGGGTTCGCCACGATCGCCCGGCCGATTGCGACACGCTGGCGCTGGCCACCCGAGAGTTGGCGTGGATAACGATCAAGCAGTGCGTCGAGCTTCAAAAGCGCCGCAGCTTCCGACACAGCCTTTTCGCGTTCGGCACGCGCGACTTTGCGCACCTTCAACCCAAAGCCCATATTCTCACGCACTGTGAGGTGCGGATAAAGGGCGTAGGATTGGAACACCATCGCGACGCCACGCGCGGATGCCGGAACATCGTTCACGATCCGGTCGCCGATCGTTAGCTCGCCATGGGTAATGGGCTCCAACCCGGCGATGAGCCGCAGCAGGGTGGACTTCCCGCAGCCGGATGGACCGACAAAGACCACGAACTCGCCATCGGCAATGTCGAGATCGATGCCGCGAATGATCTCGACCGAGCCGAAGGTTTTCCGCAAATCCTGGAGCTTAACAATGGCCATTGGATGCAATCCTCAACCTTTGACGCCGGAAAGCGCGAAGCTTTCGACAATTTGGCGCTGGGCGATGAGATAGATGATGAGAACGGGGATAACCGCGAGCGTCGTTGCCGCCAGCTGCAGGTTCCACAAAGGCAGGCCGTAGCTGTCGTTGAAGTTCGACAAAGCGAGCGGCAGGGTGAACTTTTCCAGAGAACTCAGGAAGATCAGCGGCTCGAGGAAGAGGTTCCAGGAGTTCAGAAAGGTGATGATGGCGACAGCTGCCAGAGCCGGCCGCGACATCGGGATGGCGATCTTCCACCAGATGCCGAAGCGCGACAGCCCGTCCATCTTGGCGGCTTCTTCCAGTTCTTTGGGAAGCGACAGGAAGTATTGCCGCATCAGGAAGGTGGCGACGACGCCCTGCGCACCGAACACAGGCAGAAGGATCAGCGGCCAGTGCGTATCCACCAGGCCCAGCCACCGGATGAGGAAGAAGTTCGGGATGATGGTCACTTCATCCGGCATCATCAGCGCTGTCACGAGCAGCAGCATAAGCAGTCCTGCTCCGACAAAGCGGATGCGCGCCAAGGCATAACCAGCAAGCGAAGAGATCAGCAGCGTCAGGATTGTCACCACGCCGGCGATGTAAAGCGAGTTGAAATACTGCCGCGCGAAGGGCTGGTAGGTGAAGACTTCCACGAAGTTCTCGTACCGCCACACGCGGGGGATCAGGTTCGGCGCACCGAAGATTTCGGTGACACTCTTGAAGCCTGCCGACACCATCCAGAGAAACGGAAACACGAACGGCACGGCAAGCAGCAAGAGCGCCAGCGTCCAGGCGAGACGGTTCCAGGAAGCGCGCGTCATGCATCGTCCTTTCGCCGCAGGGACACCTGGATCAGGGTGAGGATGGTCACGATCACGAACATGATGATCGCCAGGGCTGAAGCGTAGCCGATATCGAAGAACTGGAAGCCCTGCTGGTAGATGTAGAAGGCCAGCACCAGCGTTCCGTTTTCTGGTCCGCCGCCCGTCATCTGGTAGATGTGGTCGAAAACTTTGAACGAGCCGATGGTCGTCAAAATGACGATCACAAGCGTCGTGGGCCCGAGCAAAGGCCAAGTGATAAGCCGAAAGATCTGCCAACGCGATGCGCTCTCCAGGCCTGCCGCCTCGTCGTAATCGCGCGGGATCGCCTGGAGTGCCGCGATGTAAAGGATCATGTTCAGGCCCACCATCTTGATGACCCGCGTCACGATCACGGCGGCCATGGCCCAGTTCGGCTCGCGCAGCCAGTTAGGCCCGGTGATGCCGATCAGCGCCAGCATCTGGTTGATGGGTCCGCCTTCGCCTTGAAGCATGAATTTCCAGACGATCGCCCAGGCAATGGCCGAGGTGATCACGGGCGCAAAAAAGATGGTGCGAAAGATGATGACGCCGCGAAACGGGCGCGAAAGTGCCACCGCCAGAAACAGCGCAAGTGCGACGTTCAGCGGAACCAGACCTAGCGCAAAGACCGCAGAGTTCCGCAAAACATACCAGAAGTCTGGATTTTCGAGGAGCGCGTCTTCGAAGTTGGTGAGGCCGACAAAGGTGGCCTCACCCGAAAGGAAGTTCCAGTCCGACATCGCATAGATGAAAATCGCGATGAGAGGACCGAGAAAGAAGATCAGGAACCCGAGCAGTGTCGGGCTGACGAACAACCAACCCTCTATTGCGTCACGACGCTGAAGGGTCAGCCAAGGCGCACGAGCCTGCGCCCCGAAGCGGTGCGATAAAGAGCTGGCCAAGGGTTCTTCCTTTTAGAGCAGCGGTTGGATTGCTGCGCAGACGCCCTGAAGCGATTTGGCGACGTCGGCATCGGGCCGCCACAAGGCGTCCACACGCGGCTTCATGGCAGCAAGGATTTGCGGAACGCGTTCATGCGCGGCGACGACGCGACCTTTTTCGATCCCGGCCGCAACGAAGCCCATCATCTCAGGCGAGAGATACTGGTTCTTGTTGAGGAAGGCATCGCTCGTCAAAACGCTGCGGCGCGCCGGCGGGAAGAACTGCGCCAATGCGGCCACGCCTTCCTTGTCTGTCATCTGCGCAACCAGTTCGGCGGCGAGTTCCTTGTTCGGGCTTGCCTCGAACACAACGAAGCCAGCCTGACCGATCACTGGACCTTCTTCGCCGTTCGGACCCGTCGGCAACGGCGCGACGCCCCAATCAAATCCAGCTTCCTTCATTTTCGAGGCGCGGGAGATCTGATTCACCGTCATGGCCGAATTGCCGGAGAAGTAGTCGCCCTGCGTGCCGGGCGGCACGATCGTCTTGTCCTTGAACACCATGTCGTGGATCTGCTGCACGGCTTTCACCGCGCCGGGGCTCTCCAGACCGCACTTGCCATCTTCCCACAAATCGCCGCCATAAGCGCGAATTGGCGGAAGCAGCGCATGCGTCATGCGCGAGGCGTAACCTTCGCCGTCCTTGAATTCGAAGGCATACTTGCCGGGATTGGCTGCAACAAGTTGCTTGGAAACCTCCTGGAACTTCGTCATGTTCCACTCGCCTTTTTCGGCAATCTGTTTCGGATCTTCCAGCCCGGCCTTATCGAACATGGCCTTGTTGTAGTAGATCAGGAAAGGCGAGGTCGAGAACGGGACGCCATAGACCTGATCGCCCTTGCGCCACAGCGCCATGGCCGGATCGGTGAAGTCGGCAATATCGTAATTTGGGAATGCCTGTAGGACCGGCGTCAGGTCCATGAGGATATTAGCCTCGATGAAGGCGGGGGCCGCATCTTCCATCATCCAGGCGACGTCTGGGGCTTTGCCGCCGGCAACCTGGAACGAAAGCTTCTGCGTATAGTCGGCGACCGGAATGGTTTCGAACCGCACACTCACGCCGGGATGCGAAGCCTTGAAGCCATCGGCAAGTTGGTTGAGAAGTTTTAGATGCGGCTCGCTGCTCGTGTAAACAGCAACCCGTAGGTCCTGTGCCGATGCCTGCGCCGCCATCAAGACCATGGCGGATGCTGTGAGTGTAAAAATGCCCTTCATCGTTTCCTCCCGATGTGAAGACTAGGTGCTGCGCTCGCGCGCGCGGTTTTTGCTCAGGTCACTTCAAGCGTTTGAGCGACGGGGGCATCGCCGATCGACCAACCGCCATTGATGGGTATGTCGGCGCCAGTGACATAGGCCGCCGCGTCGCTGCACAGATAAACATAGGCGCCGACGAGGTCGGCTGGTTTGCCAGGTCGGCCGGCCGGTATCTTGGCGCTGACCGTCCTGCGGAATTGGCTGTCGGCGTATAGCTGAGCGTTCGCCTCGATCTCGATGGCGCCCGGCGAAACGACGTTCATCGTCACACCGGCAGACGCGACCTCTCGTCCGATCGCGCGAATGGTTGTGAGTTGCGCTGACTTCATGGCCGCGTACACAACCGTTTCGGCGCGTGGACGTGTCGCCATGATGCTGCCGGTGGCGACCACTCTGCCCCAGCCACGTTCTGCCATTGGCGGCACCAAACGCTGGGTCACCGTCAGCAAAGCGGCAAAGTTCGCGGCGAGGTGATCGGCGACGGTCTCTTGCGAGACTTCATTCCACGTCCCACGTCGCTCAATCGCCGCGTTCCAGATCAGGATGTCGATCTCGCCTAGCCTCAGCGCTTCTTCCGAGAACCGTGCTGCCGCATCCGTCTGGGTAAAGTCGGCTTCCAGCACAGGCACCGAACTGCCGATGCTTTGCGCAAGCGACCGAGCGCCAGCCTCATCGTTGTAATGATGCAGCACAAGAGAGGCGCCATGTTCGGCCAATCCTTGGGCCACCGCACGACCGATGCCGGAGCTCGCGCCGGTCACGAGCGCTCGCTTCCCAGCCAGCGAGAACCGGTCAGCATTCATTGCTGGCCTCGCCGCTCATCTTCCGCAACCTCGACGGAGGCGATGTCGGCCGCTTCATAATGCGCGAGGATCTTCTCTTCCGCTTGAGCCGCATCGCCGGCTTCGATCGCCTGCAAGATCGCGGCATGCCGTGCTACTGTCTTTCGCCAATCATCCTGCGTGCGTTTCGAGCGGTTCGAGAAAATTTCCGAAACCTGGCGCTGGATCGAGCGCAGTCCCTCGATCTGGATGCGGATCATGGAATTTCCCGTCGCCATCGCCATACCGAGATGGAAACGGATATCCGCATCGGTGAACTCAGCCGGCTTTCCGACCGATGCATCAAGATCGGCCAGCGCTTCCCGCATAACGGCAAGTCCATCCTCATCGCGGCGGGTCGCTGCCAATCTGGCGACGCCGACTTCCATGACACGCCGCATTTCGTTGGCTTCGCGCAGCGACTTGATGCTGGAGCGAACGGCATAGCCATAGATCTTGTCCATGGGCTCGCCGCTCAGCGCCTTAGCGCGCGCAACCTTGCCCTGCTGTGTCGAGACGAGCCCCGCGGATGTGAGCTGCCTCAGCGCTTCTCTCGCAATTGGACGCGAAACGCCGAACTCCCGCGCAATCTCGCCTTCCGGCGGCAGCGCCTCACCCGGCGCAATGCTGCCTTCGAGCAGCGCCGCGGCAATCGCGTCAGATACCGTGTCGGCAAGCCTAAGCGGACTGGCCACCTTTCCGCTGAAGATCGTGCTGCGTTTCATCTCGTTCATGCCTCCAACCTAACGCCAACTTTTTAACTTGGCAACTAGGTTTGTTTGTTGATAGGTTTCTACGTGACCTCGAACTTAGCAGGGTATTGAAAGCCACGGGCATGACTTCCGAGCCGATCGAGATTGTCGATGTCATCGCGCATCCGCTTCAGCAAAGCCTCCCGATCCCGACGGTCACCTCGTGGGGCACTTACACGACTGTTGGAATGGTGCTCGTCGAGGTGCGAACACGCGACGGCTTGGTTGGCGTTGGTGAAACGCTGGGACGCTTCGCGCCGAAGGCCTATGCCGAGCTCATTCACTCGGCTCTGCGCCCTCGCCTGATTGGCCAAGATGCTCGCAATATTGCCGCGCTTTGGGCCAGCATGCGTCGCGCTTTGTCCGGCCGTTCGGGTGGAATGCTGATCGAAGCGATCGCAGGCGTCGACATCGCTCTGTGGGATATTGCCGGCAAGGCCGCGGGCCAACCGATCTCCAAGCTGCTCGGTGGAATGGGGCGCGAGCAGATCGACGTTTACGCCGCGGCGGTGAATTGGGGATCGGACGAACAGGCCGACCGCGAACTCCAGCGCTACCTGGACGAAGGCTTCACAAATATCAAAGTCAAACTGGCCAATCCAGTGCCTGAGGCGTGCAAACGCGTGGAGCGGATGCGCCAGCGAGTGGGCGACCAGATCGGTCTGTGTGTCGATGCCAACTGGGCTTATGAGCTCGACGAGGCGCTCGAGATCGGTCGCGCTTTGTCGGACAATGGCTACTTCTGGTTTGAGGAACCGCTCGCGCCGGAAAACGAGCAAGGCTACGAGGAACTGCGCAAGCGCTGTTCTGTGCCGCTCGCTGCCGGTGAAAGCAACTACACGCTTGATCAGGCAACGCGGCTTCTGTCCTCGCGCACCCTTTCGATCCTGCAGCCCGACATTGCCCGTTCAGGCGGTTTCACCGAAACCCGCCGGATGGCAGATTACGCAGCCGCGCATGGCGTGGCCTACGCCCCGCATATCGGCATGTCAGGGATCATTTGCGAAACCGCGAGCGTCCATCTCGCGGCCGCGGTTCCCAACTTCAAAATTCTCGAATGCGAGTGCGATCGTAGCCCCTTCAAGACGCTTTTGGCTGATCTTGAACCAGGCTGCCTGCGTCAGAAAAACGGTGTTCTCGACGTGCCGCAAGGCCCCGGTCTGGGCATCGAAATCAACTGGGACGCCGTAAAGACCCTGAGGGCTGTATGACATGAATGAACAAACCAACACGAGCTTGGCGCATGACCTGCGTCTGGCCCTTTTGCGATCCGATCCCGCAATCAGCCACTTTGATCCCTTTCCACGCATCATCGCGCAGGACAGCTTTGCAAACGGCCATTGCGGTTGGTCGCAGCTGGTCGGCAACTACGAAGGCGATCTTGATACGATGCTGCCGGGCTATGCGCAGCACAGCAGCGCCATGCTGTCCACGCTGTCGCATTGGGATGCTGGCTCGCATGGCGGCATGAACTCATCCTATGCGCTGAAGATCGCCACCAAGCCAGTCGCCGGCTCGCGCAATGTCGCGATCAAGCGGCACACGTTCCGCAAGCGCGGTCCGATCCGTTTGGAAGCGTATGTGACCTTCAAGCCGGAAGCCAACGAGTTGAAACTGTCCGAAACGGACGTTCGATCTTTCGGCTTCCTGTTCGATCTCCAGGGCGGCGATCAGGATGGCGATGCGCTACGTGTGATGCCGCATCTGCGCTTCCTCAATGCCGAGAACGGCGTTCATACGCAGAAATGGCAGTTCAAGCAGCGAACCAGCGACATCAAGCCAATGGGCGCCGAGGACAAGATCGTCAGCCACGACCACCTCAACCCCAATGACTGGCAGGACCTGCCGGGCGGCGGGCAGCGTCTTTGCTACAACGAAATTCCGACAAAGGTGAATTGGACCTATCTCTGCTTCGACTTCGATCTGGAAACGATGAAGGCGACCGGCTTCCGCTGCAACGACCGCGTGTTCGACATAAGTGGGTTCGAGAGCATCAAGATCCCCGCCATGAAGAACCTCTGGTGCATGCTCAACATATGCCTGTTTGCCGAAACCGACACAAACAAGCGCGCCTTTCTTTATGTCGACTCCGTTTGTCTTTCGGGAGACTTCTGATGCTGCCGGAAAACATCACCGCCGTCGTCACTCGCAACGACACATGGACCGGCGTGGCGGCAAGCGAGCCTTACGAGGCGGGATGGGCCAAAGAAGCGGTCTTCTTCGTCCGCGCCCTGAAGCAGCCCGTCGGAATGCCCACAAAAGCCTTTGTCGATATGTCTCCCGACGGCATCCGCTGGGTGCCCGAAGGAACGGAGTTCACCCTGCCCTCTTCCCGCGACGGCATTTCGATCGCCCGGGTCAGCCACTTTGGCAATTGGCTGCGCGTGCGTGCGCAGTTCGATGACGGCGCCGAATGCACCGTTCTGGTCACCCTCCACCTGAAAGCTTGAACCGATGACACCCTATCCAACATTTGCCTCTGACGCCTTCGCCGGCAAAACCGTCCTCATCACCGGCGCCGCCAGCGGCATGGGCTTCGAAACGGCGCGGGCCTTTCTCAGCAAGGGTGCTGAAGTGGTTCTCGCCGACCGCGATGCTGAAGGTTTGGCACGGGCGAAAAGCGAGCTGTCAGGCAAGGTCCACACCGTCACCGTTGATATCGGTCAGGATGACAGCATCGACGCGATGTTCGCCTATTGCGATGCCAACCTGGCTCAGCTCGACCATGTGATCTGCTGCGCAGCAATCATCACCGCAAAGAAGATCCCCGATCAGGATTGGGCGCATTGGGAGCGCGTGATGTCGGTGAACCTTCTGGGAACCTTCTTCACCGTGAAAGGGGCCGTGACCCGGATGCTCGGCAATGCGGAAGGCGGCAACATTGTCTGCGTGGCTTCCGATGTTGCCTATCATGGCGGCGGCGGGCTGATTGCAGACACCGCCTATGCGGCTTCAAAGGCAGGCACGCTTTCCATCGTTAAATCCGTTGCGCGGGAGTTGGCAGGCAAGAATGTGCGCATCAACGCGCTCAACCCCGGCCCGACCGACTCGCCGATGCACAACCACATCGATCCCGCCATGAAAGAGCGCATCGCCGCCAACCTCCCCCGCCGCCGCATGGGCCGGCCCGATGACATGGCTGCTGCAATCCTCTTCCTGTGCTCACCCGAAGCCAGCTTCGTCTACGGTTCGGCCGTGGACGTCGATGGGGGATCGAGTTTCAGGTGATTTGCTAAAGCACTCACCAAGCGGAATGCAACTTTCCAGCAGCGTCTTACGAAAGCTGCCTCACCTGACCCGGTCACTCTGCGGTCGCCTTTCCGGAATGCGCATCATGCAAGGTTTGACTGCTTCAAAGAAAAGGCGAGCTGCACGGCGCGCGCGATGGCAGGCGTCGGTGCCGACATGTGGGTGTGGTTGGCTAGGTTTTCGAAGCTGGTCTGGAGGTTTGCACCATCTGGCTCAGCAAGCCTGGCGGCCATCTCTTCCGCATAGGCCAGCGTGCGTTCAGTTTTCTTGCTGATGAGGCGGGCTGCGGCATCCTCGTTCCCTTCCTGGAAGGGCGCCAGACGCTCCCCTTCATGCTCGCCGGCAGAGAGGTGAACGCTCGGACGGACTGGGACATCGAACGTCGCCGCCTTTTCCGTGCGCAGGATCGCGCAGTCATCCCAGTGGATGGTGGGACTGACGGCGATGATCTTCTGGAACAAGGCAGGGCGCGTAAACAGCGCATGGAGGGCAAACAGCCCGCCAAATGAATGGCCGAACAGGCTTTTGCGCGCGGGGTCGATTTTCGTGCGCTCGTCAATGAAAGGCAGGAGGCGCGTTTCCAGGAAGTCCAGGAACTCGTCGGCGCCGCCCGTCCGAACAGGGGGCCCATCCGGCGTATAAGGTGGGAAGCTGGTTCCGGGCGGCGGGCTCAGGTCCCACGACCGGCGCAGCGGATCATAGGCCTCTTCGGTTGGATAACCGACAGTCGCGATCACGCCCCAGCCTATATTGGTGCCCTTGGGATAATCGGCTTGCGACCGCAGGGCATCCACCGCTGTTCCGAAGCAGCTGTTTCCGTCCGTCATCAGCAACAGCGGCCAGCCCTCTCCCGGCATGGTCCGCGCCGGCAGATAGTCTGGCACTTCCATGCGCGGCACATAAAGCAGCAGGCGATAAACCGCTCCGCTCGCCGCTTCTATGTCATGCACACTCGCGCCCGCGAGCGAATAGGCGTTCGACATGGCCGTGCCCGACGCCTTCTAGAACTGGTAGCGCAGGCTGCCGATGATCTGGCGTCCTTCGCCCCGATACCCATAGGTGCCGGAATAGGTCGGCTCGCGGTCATCGAAGACATTCTTCACGTTGAGCTTGGCCTGCGTCCCCTTCATGCTCTCGCTCAACTTGCTGAAGTCGTAGGTGACCGATGCATCCACGAGCAGGCGCGCATCGTTCTTCAATGTGTTGGCATCGTCGCCGAAGCTTTTACCCTCAACGCGCAGGCCCACGCCCAATCCCAGACCCTCGGCTGGTCCGTTCACGAAGGTGTAGTCGCCCCAGACAGCGAACTGATGGGCGGGAATGCCCGACGGCGTGGACCCGACATTATCGCCTTCCGTGATCTCGAGATCGAGATAGGTGTAGGCCGCCGTCAGGTTGATGCCGTTGGGCAGGCTGGTTGCCGCTTCAAGTTCCAGGCCTCGGGAGCGGACCTCGCCACGCTGAACCTGGAACAACGGATTGGTCTCGTCGGGGGCAAGCACGTTGGACTGAACGATATTGAAGACCGCCGCACTCGCAGTGAGGTTCAGGTCCGTCGGCTGGTACTTGATGCCCGCTTCGACCTGCTCGCCTTCCGTCGGCTTGAAGCTTGTGCCGTCGGCATTGGCGCCGATGGTGGGCGAGAACGACGTCGAGTAGCTTACATAAGGTGCGATGCCGTTATCGAAGAGATAGCCCAGGCCGACGCGGCCGGAGAAGTTGGTGTCGTCCTGTTTGGTGTCGGAGCCGAGGTCGTTGTCGTGGTCCTTGTTGCTCACCCAGTCGTAGCGGCCGCCCAACGTCAGGATGAAGCTGTTCCATTCAAGCTGATCCTGGAGATAGGCGCCCGTCTGGTGCTGCTTGGTGGTCACGTTCCGATAATTGTAGTCAGGCCGCTCGAACGGTTGCGCGCCATAGTTCAGCGAAACAAGATCGAGATCCGGCGCAGGTCCATATCCGATCCTGTCATCGACATCGACGTGGTTGTAATCGAGGCCCATCAAGACCGTATGATCAACCGTGCCGGTCTGAAATTCGGCCTGTGCCTGGTTGTCGACGGCAAAGGAGTCGAGCTTGTCTTGAATGATCCAGGACGAGCGCTGCGCCGTCAGCCGATCGGGCGCGATCGCGTCGATTTGCGCATAAGGAACGTCTGCATAGATGTGGGCATAACGCAGGTTCTGGCGCACGCTCCACGTTTCGTTGAAGCGATGCTTGAACTCATAACCCACGCGGCCTTGGTCCTGAACGAAAGGACCCGATGCGGGATCTCCGGATTCGAGATTGGTGATCCGGCCGTCTTCGTTGAAGAAGGACGCGTTGCCGCCGACCTCGGCATGGGTATACTCGCCCAGCAGCGTCAGGCTGGTGTCACGATCATCCGAACGGAAGGTCACCGCCGGCGCGATAAAGATGCGGTCGTCCGGTACGCTGCGCAAGTCGGTATCGGCATCGCGGTAAAGGCCCGTCAGGCGATACAGAACATTGTCGTTGCCGGCCACCGGGCCGGACAGGTCGAACTGGCTCTGGTAGCGGCTGTTGTTCCCGATCTGCCCTTCGATCACCCGGTAGGTGTCTTCGGTCGGTCGCTTGGAGACCAGATTGACGATGCCACCCGGTGCACCGCCGCCATAAAGAACCGAACTCGGCCCTTTGAGGATGCTGATCGCGTCGAGCCCGTAAGGCTCCGTCTTGAAGAGCGAAAAGTTGCCCGGCAACTCGCGCAAACCATCGCGGTAAACAGCATCATAGGTCACGTTGAAGCCGCGGATGTAGAAGCTGTCGAAGCGATTGTCGAAGCCGAATGCCTGGTTCACGATGCCGGGCGTGTAATCGAGCGCCTCCTTCAGCGTCTGCACCTTGCGATCTTCGAGCTGCTTGCTCGTCACGACATTAATTGCCTGCGGAACCTTCACCAGCGGCGTGTCAGTTTTGGTTCCGACCTCGGCGCGAGTCGCGACATAGCCATCGGCGGTCACGCCGCCACCTGTTCCGGTTCCGTCGCCTCCATTGCCGCTCACCACCACCGTTTCCAGCGTGACTGCCTCCTGCGCGAGTGCAGGATAGAGCCCGCTAGCCAACGCGAGAGAGAAGAGCGAAATGCCTTTCAGCAAGCGGTCCGAATATGAAGTTGGATGGGTCGGCGACATGAAATACCTCTGGACCTGCAGATGCAGTCAGCCGGTTTTGCGTTAACAGGAGTGCGGCTTTCAAGTATCATTTGCAAAGATGCGCCGGGTGTTGCTAAGCCGCATCACGAAAACGTTAGAACAGGCTCCGCATTGGTTTTTTCCCGTCGACACTTTCTGGCAACATGTGCCTGGGCAGTCAGCTCCGGCTTTTCCTTGGGTGCCGGTGCCAGTTCGATAGCAGGTACACCCAGGATCGTGTCACTCGATTACGGGTTGGCGGAAACCCTGCTGATGCTCGATGCGGCGCCCATCGCGGTTGCTGACGCGCGTGGCTGGACGGATTGGGTGGCCGAGCCCGCGCTGCCGAGTTCGACGGTTGATTGTGGGGTCGCGCTGGATCCCAACCTGGAACTTCTGTCCGCCCTTAAACCGGATGTCATCCTGACAACCGACTATCTGGCGATGGTTGAAGATCGGCTGGCCGCGATTGCACCTGTTCGCCGCCTGTCGATCTTCTCCGAAGGCGGCACGCCCTATCCGAAAGCCGTGGAAGCAGCACTGGCTCTTGGGGAACTCATCGGCGACCGGGATCGAGCGCAGCGCTACGTCGCGGAGTCGGAAACCTATTTCGATGTCTGCCGCGAGCGGGCGCGGCCTTTCAGCGAGAAGCCGATCCTGCTTCTCTCCTTTCTCGATCCACGCCATGTCAGGGTCTATGGTGCGCCCGGCATGTATGACGACGTCTTGAAGCACATCGGTCTGCGCAATGCTTGGACGGAAGCAACGAACTACTGGGGCTTTTCCACGATCGGCATCGAGGGTCTGGCAAAGATCGGTCCGGCCTTCGCCGTTGCCGATCATCTGCCGCAAGACATCCAGGCTGTTCTGGACCAAAGCCCGCTCTGGAAGGACCTGCCTTCCGTATCGGGTCGCAAGATCCCCGTTCTGCCGACAGTCCTGATGTTCGGTGCCATTCCCTCCGCGCGCCGTTTTGCCGGACTTCTTCTCGATGCATTGGAAGGCGCGGCAGCTTGATTTCGTCGCCCTTGAACAAAGCGCACCGGCAACTGCCGCATGGCCCTGCCCTGCTGGCGCTCACGCTGGTCATTCCGATCCTGATCCTGGGGGTAATGCTTCTGTCTTTGAAGCTTCCCATGCTTTGGCAGCCTCCCGGCGCCGCGTATGACCCCGATCGGATGGTGTTTCTTTATTCCACGCTTCCGCGTCTGGTGATGGCGGTGTTGTGCGGTGGAGCCCTTGCGGCGTCGGGCGCCATTTTGCAGCAGGTCTTGCGCAACCCGCTGGCATCGCCAACCACGTTGGGGATCGATGCCGGGGCGCGACTGGCCCTTGCGCTCGCCACGCTCTTTTTTCCCGCCCTTTTTGGCTGGGGGCGCGATGTGGTGGCGCTTCTTGGCTCATCGCTGGCAGCCTGCCTCGTTTTCGCTCTTGCCCGAAGACAGGACTTCGCGCCGATCCCGCTTGTTCTATCGGGCCTGCTTGTCGGCCTTTATTGCGGCGCGCTCGCTTCGATCCTGGCTTTGATCGACAGCCGATGGCTCGCCAGCCTTTTCATCTGGGGCGGCGGTTCTCTAAGCCAGCAGAGCTGGCAGCCGACCGTGGATCTTTCCATCAGGCTGGCGCTGGCGGCTCCCTTCGCGGTGTTTCTCCTGCGGCCCCTGACACTGCTCGAGCTTGGGGATGATGCAGCGCGCGGGCTGGGCCTGCCCGTGTCACGCCTGCGCCTTGGCGCCGTAGCACTGGCCGTGGTTCTCTCGGCCTTCACCGTCAGCGCAGTGGGGGTGATCGGCTTTGTTGGCTTGGTTGCACCCATCCTGACGCGCTTGGCTGGCGCGCGGGACTTTACAGCCCGCCTTGTCTGGTCAACGGTAATCGGCGCCTTATTGCTGTTGTTGACCGATCTTCTGGTGCAATACAGCGCCGGCGCATCATCCGACCTGCTGCCGACCGGTGCGGTGACGGCGATCTTGGGATCACCGATCCTGCTATGGCTTTTGCCGCGTCTTCAGGCCTCCATGCGCCCATCCGGCGGGCACACATCCGGCGCTGAGGCGGCGCGTTTAAACAACAGCCGAAACGGGTTGGTCATGGCTGCGCTCGCGGTCGGGCTTCTTGGTCTCGTTCTGATGGTGCTGTTTTTCGGGCGCGCGCCCGATGGCTCCTGGCATTGGCTCGACCAGAGCGAACTATCGACCGCCCTGCCCTGGCGATGGCCGCGCAGCCTTGCGGTGGCTTCGGCCGGCGCGCTTCTTGCCACGGCAGGCTTCGTGCTCCAGCGCTTGACCGGCAATGAAATGGCCAGTCCCGAAATTCTAGGCATTAGCGCCGGCTCGACCTTCGCCGTGGCGATCGGCCTTTTCGTGATCGGCGACATGTCGTCCGTTGAAGCCTTCCTGGCGGCCATGGCGGGCGCTGCTGCGACCTTGTTCTTGGTTCTTCTGCTGGGGCGGCGCGCGGCATTTGCACCAGAACGCATGCTGCTTGCCGGCATCGCCATTTCTGCGCTGCTTGATGCCGTGATCGGGATGCTTTCGGCAACAGGCGATCCGCGTTCCTTCCAGCTCCTGTCCTGGATGTCCGGTGTTGCCAGCGGCGTTCAGCCGGTCGGCGCGGCCTCCGCTGCTGTTGTCGCGGCACTTATGCTGGCGGTCACCCTTCTGGCTCGTCGGCCGATCGAACTGCTGGCGTTGGGAGCCCCAAGTGCTGGCGGGCTGGGCCTGACCGTGCGCTCAGTGCACCTGCTCCTGCTGGCCCTGGCCGCGATCGCCACGGCGGCGGCTACTCCGTTGGTGGGGCCGCTGACATTCGCAGGCTTGATCGCGCCGCATCTTGTTCGACTGACGGGTGTCCGGGGAGCCTTGCCGTCCCTGCTGGGCAGCGCCTGCGCCGGCGCCACGATCCTTCTTGCCGCGGATTGGCTTGCGCGTGTCGGCGCCTTTCCGTTCCAGCTTCCCACCGGTCTCGTCGCCTGCCTCGTCGGCGCGCCCGTCCTGCTTTGGCTCCTGCAAAGGCGTGCCTGATGACAAGAAACCTTTCTTCAGGCCCGCTTGGCCCCCAATCCGCCTTTTCGCTTGATCAGGTTCATTTTAAGGCTGGCGATCGCACCATCCTTCATCCACTCGACCTCACTTTGTATCCCGGCGAAGTTGTTGGCCTGATCGGACAGAACGGCTCGGGAAAGTCGACCCTGCTCAAGTTTCTGGCGCGCCAGAACGAGCCCAGCGGCGGCACCATCCACTTCGAAAACCGTTCACTGACGACATGGGGCGCGCGCGACTTCGCCAAGCGCGTCGCTTATCTTCCCCAGGATCCGCCGATCGGCACCGGCCTCACCGCGCGCGAACTCGTTCGCCTCGGCCGCTATCCCTGGCATGGTGCCTTGGGCCGCTTCACCGAAGACGACGCGGCCAAGGCCGAGAACGCGATGGAGATGACCGACACGCTGCAATTTGCCGAGCGCAGCATCGATACGCTGTCGGGGGGCGAGCGTCAGCGTGTCTGGCTTGCCATGCTCGTTGCGCAGGATGCCGGCTGTCTTCTTCTCGACGAACCAACCTCGGCGCTCGACATCGCGCACCAAATCGAAGTCCTCTCGCTCATCCGGCGCCTGGGCCATACCCGAAACCTTTGCGTCGTTGTCGTGCTGCACGACGTCAACATGGCTGCGCGCTTTTGCGACCGCATCGTGGCCCTGCGTAACGGAAGCCTCGTTGCGGACGAAACGCCCGCAAACTTTATGACACCATCAGCGCTTTCGTCGGTCTACGGCATCGACATGACCGTCTTGGCGCAACTCGGAGCCCCACGGGTCGGCGTCGCGGTGCCGACCTACAAGGAAGAGCGCTTACCGGCTAGTCGAGTGCCTTAGCTCAGCCACGCGACGACTAGCAGGTGCTCTCGTCAGCCCACCTGTCTCGTAATGCTCCATAAGGGGTTCCTCTCTACAACAACACTCGCACGGGCAACTCACAAGCCAGCTCCTGCGAGTCTGATGAAGGGTGTTCGTTCGTGGTCCGAATTCTTCTTGTACTCCCGGCGGAGGGGTGCCGGCGTTGGCAGAATGAGGTGGTGGCGCGGCTGCAGGAGGCTGGGCATGTCGTTTCCGTCCGACATTCGCCAGGTCGACCTACAGGCTCGCGGCTTCTGAGTGCCGTGCTTTCCGCTGAGACCCGCGTTTTCGGCGCTTCTCTAGCCAGCGAGTGCAAACCTCTCGCGCAAACCGGGAATGATGAGGTCGATCTGGTGATCGCCCTCGCTCCTTCCGCGCCAAAGATAAGCAAGCCAACACTGACGCTTACATTTGCCGGCTGCAGCAGCTTCGAGGACGGGCTGACCCAGATGGTGGCGGGCAGCAATAGGTTGGACCTGGTAGCAAGCATCGATGGCATAGCGCTTGGGCGTGCGAGACCGATGATCCGAGATCGCTTGTGGCTCAGGCGGGCATCGGACGATCTGCTCTCCGGCGCCCTGTCGTTGATCCTGCAGACCGTCAGCCGGTTTGCAACCAACAGACTAGTTCCGTTGGAGGATATGCCCTCCTCCTCCAGTTGCCGAACATCTTTTGCACGGCACTATCCCTTGTTCTTGAGCAAGGCGGTGGTCGCTCGCTTGATCCGGAAGGTTCAGCGTCGAAATCGCCCCTTCTATTGGCAAGTGGCGTATCGCAGCATCGAGGGTGAGGGCGTAGCAGAAACCGGCGCGATCGACGGAGCACCGTTCACCGTCCTGCCCGACGACGGCACTCGGTTCTATGCCGACCCCTTCGTGTTCGAACATGAAGGCCGCATTTTCCTGTTCGTGGAAGAGTTTCCCTATGCCCTGAACCGAGGCCTTATCTCGGTCGCGGCGCTTCAGGGCGACGGAACCTTCGACACGCCTCGCAGGGTGCTGGAGGAGCCGCATCATCTCTCTTACCCTCAGGTCTTCCCGCATGACGGCGAGATCTACATGCTGCCTGAAAGCGCTGCCGCGCGGGAACTGGTGCTGTATCGCGCCGCGTCCTTTCCGGACACTTGGGTGCGTGACACGGTTCTTCTCGCGGATCGCGACATCAACGACGCCACGGTTCTTCAACACGGAGGACGCTTCTGGCTGTTCGCCACGGAGCGAGTGGGTGTCGGCAGCCCTTCGGACACGATGGTGGTCCTGTCTGCTGACAACCCGCGCGGGCCCTGGATCGACCATGCGCTCAATCCGGTTGCCATCGATCACTCGGCAGCGAGGCCGGGTGGCTCGTTTATTCGAACAGGCGAGCGCATCCTGCTGCCCGTTCAGAATGGATCACAAACCTATGGCGGAGGGCTGGGGCTGATGGAGTTGCAACAGCTCGACGATGGTCATGTTCGGTTCAGCGCGCCGGAACCCATTCGTCCTGGTCCTGCCTGGGACCGGAAAGGCATCCACACGCTCAATCGTGTTGGCCGGCTAGAAGTGATCGATAGTGCCGGCTGAACTTAAGCTACGTCAGCAAGCGTTCTCCGCCGAACATTCACCGCGTCCGACGCGCCATTGACCTGATAGGCCATCAGTAGAATGAACACGATCATCAATTCCGGCGCCTTGGACGACAGCGTGTTGTTCGACAAGGCTGCCAGAAGGAACGTGATCGTCCCGATCCAGGCTGGGCGCGGCGTATTGCGAAGCAGCTGATACAAGAAGCGGAAGAAGCTCAACGAGAAGATCACGGCAAGCGGAACGCCGAAAAGCAGGCCGAGCACGACCGGCGTGCTTTCGATATAAGGCAGATGGAGCTTCTCGTTGACGATCGCCAGCAGGTCGTCGGCGTTCATGCCGAACAGGATGTTCTGCCAAGTCACAAAGTCGAACACCTGATACACTGTCACGCGTGCCGAGAAGTTTTCGTCGAAGATCGTTTCGTTGAAGCGGTTTAGGAAGCCGCCAGCCGCAAACGCGATGATCAATGCCGCGCCCCCAATCACGGTTAGAAGCGTCACAATGAACTTTGCTTCCCGTTGCTGACGGCGGGTAAGTCCTCGCCAGGGAAGGATGGTCGTAAGCAACAGAATCTCGATGATGGCGAGCAGCAAAGCTGCGCGTGCACCGGAGGCGGCGGCGCCTGCAAACAACAAGAGGATGCAGGCAATCTTGACCCATAGCCGCCACGGGGTCAGCGCGACAAAAGCGATGGCCGTCGCGCAAAGCGTGCCCAGTGCAAGCGGATGCGCAGAAAGACCGATCGGCCGAAACTCCTGCTCGCGGAAGGGATAGGGCAGGAAGTGCTGCTGCACGACCGCCTCCACAATGCCCATGATCGCGCTGACGACGATCATGCCAAGCATGACGCTTCCCAGTGCCGTCCGCGTGTCGCGGTTCAGACTGAGCATGATCATGGCCGCGGCACAGGCGACCAAATAAGAGTCGATGACGAACCCGCTTGAACCTGCGCGGCCCGTAACGAAAAGATAAGGCACAAGCAGAAGGATCACCGCTGTAAAGCGCAGGATTGCCTTGAACAGCCTGACCTCGTCGCCTTTCAGCAGAACCGGCCTGCTGATGAGGACGGCTGTAAGCATGAAGAAGATGGCGTAAGTTCCGATATGGAGCTTTTCCGGGAACGAGCCTCCTTCGGTGGAGTATGAAACTGCTAGATTCAGCATTTGCGGTGAAACCACCGCACGCAGAATGAAGACAACGGCTGCACAAAGAAAAAGCAGCAGAGACACGGCGTTCCGCTGATACACGTCCGCGGCGCTCGATTTCTCGATCCCGCCTGTGACACTTGCAGCCATTTTCAACCAGAAGCGAGAGGGCTCGGTGGAAGCAACGACCTCGGCGTTCGTCCTTGCTCCCAAGTCAAAGATCGTGATGCCACAATAAAGCGGCGTGGATAATCGTATCTTAACAAACCCGCTTTACAGCTGAGCTCACAGCATCCGGCGATCCATCATGAGCCAAATTCTCGGGCGAAAGGCCTCCCCTTTGTCTTCGGAGGACTTCAACATCGATGCGCTTGACCATAGAGCCCGCCGGCGCCCGGCCGGTGGTTCGCTTCTGCTGACTGCAAAAAGCCTGGCCGATCGGGACCTGGCGGATGACCGATCCACGCCGCAGGCAGCCAAGGTCGAGCAGACCGCGGCCGCCGCTGGCTCACTACGGTCTGAAGCGCCAACCACGACATCCCCGTCAGACCATCGCGCGGATCGCCCCTCGCCTGTCACAGTTGCGAAGGTGGGTGAGTTCCTCGAACTTGATTTCCGCCGCTTGTTCACCTGGCTGCGCGCCGGCTTTCTTTTGGCCTGCATCCTCGCTGTCATCGGTGCTCTCGCCGGTGGCGGTTACGGGCTTCTGGCAAAGAAGCGCTATACGGTTGCCACCGACATCCTGCTGAACCCGACCAATCTGCAGGTCGTGAATGACGACCTTTATGTCCAGTCCGGCCAGATCGACAATCAGCTCCTGAACATTCGCAGCAAGCAGCGCGTTCTGACCTCCAGAAACGTCCTGGCACGTGTCGTGGACGATCTGAACCTCGCCAGCGAACCAGAGTTCGGCGATGGCGCGTCCGATCCCAAGCTGACGGCCCTGAGGCGCTTGCAGGAAAGCATCAAGGTTCAGGCTGATGAAGGGTCGTTCGTAACGACGCTGCTGGTGACCGCCCAAACGCCTGACAAGGCGATCGAAATTTCACAGGCGATCGTCAAGACGTTCCAGGATGAGCTCGCCGAAGCTGAAAGCAATGGCGCAAGCCGGGCTGCAACCGCACTTGATAGCCGCCTCGGACAGTTGAGAGCGGACGTGCAGACGGCGGAAAAGAAGATCGAAGACTACCGCCGCGATCAGAATTTGTCGTCGAGCTACGGCCAGTTGGTAAGCTCGCAGACCATGACGCAGCTCAACACGCAAATCGTGCAGGCTCAGGCCAGGGCAAGTGCGGCACAAGCTGATTATGACGCGCTGGTCGCGGGCGGCGCAAACGGCACGAATGCCAGCCCTTCGGTTTCAGAAACGCTGGTCGCTTTGCGCAACGAAGCCAATCGGATCCGCCAGGAGCTTGAATCTCAGTCCGCGCAACTCGGACCCCGCCACCCGTCCATCCTGAAGTTGCGGGTCGCGCTTGATACCGTTACCGCCCAGGTAAGGACCGAATATCTGCACACCGTCGAAGTCGCCAAAGGCAGCCGCGACGCGACCAAAAACACCATGGATTCGCTGGTTGCGCGCATGAACGATCTGCAAGGCAACGTCTTTGCCGATCGTGAGTCTGAAGTCGCCCTCCGCGAACTTGAGCGGGACGCGACGTCCAAGACGGCGATCTATGAGAGCTTCCTGTCGCGCGCACGCCAGATCACTGAGCGCCAGCAGATCGATACGACCAATGTGCAGGTGATCTCCACCGCCGTTCCGCCGAATGGGCGGTCCTGGCCTCCGCGAACGATTGTGCTGGCAGCCGGAGGCGCAATCGCGGGCTTTGCTCTCGGGCTACTCCTTGCCCTCATCATGGGTATCCGTCGTGACCTGCGCGACGAGCCGGATGATTATCGCAGACCTGCCTACGGTGTCTAAGCGGATCGTTTTTCATACACCGAGCCTTCGCGGCGGCGGGGCCGAACGCGTCTTCGTTTTGATGGCAAACGAACTCGCTTCACGCGGACATGACGTGACCCTGCTGACATGGAATGCCGCCGGTCCAAACGCAGCGCTGCTGTCGAGCGCGGTGACACTGGTGGATTTCGCCCTGCCCGTCCAGGGTGAAGGCTTCAGCATCGTGAAGACGCTGAAAACCGTCAGGCGTAGCGCGCAGGCCCTGCGAAAGCTGCAACCCGACGCGGTGTTCAGCGCACCGGAATTCATGAACCTGGTTGCAGCGCTCGCACTTCTGATGGCGAGGAGCCGCGCACGCTTTTTCCCGACCTTTCACGCAGCCACGTCGCTCGTGACAGGCAGATTGGGTGCGCGACTGGCCGTCAAGCTTTCTGCGCTCGTTTCTGCGCGGGCGACCAAGGCCATCGTTGTTTCGACCGGCATTGGTCGAGAGCTGAAGGCCCGTGGGTTTCCACCGACCAAGATCACCGTGATCCACAATCCGGTGCCTGCTGGCACGGGTTCGCAAGCCGAAGTCTATCCCTGGCAGAATGATCTGGCGGCGATGGGAGACGGTGCGGTGATCGTGACGGCCGGGCGCTTGGTCGAGGTCAAGGATCACCGAACCCTGCTTCGCGCCTTTGCGCTTTTGCGCGAACAGCGGCCTGCGCGGCTGGCGATCTTCGGAGAAGGTCCGCTCGAGGGTGCCTTGCGGTTGACTGCGCGCGAACTTGGCATCGACAGCCAAGTGCTGTTTGCCGGCTATGTCAACAATCCCGCGGCTTGCTATGCAGTAGCCGATCTTTTTGCCCTTTCATCAATCAGTGAGGGCTTCGGCAATGTGCTCGTGGAGGCCATGAACGCGGGCGTTCCGATCGTTTCCACCAACGCACCTTATGGTCCGGCCGAGATCCTTCAGGATGGTCGCTGCGGAACGCTCATCCCGGTTGGTGATGCGGCGGCTATGGCCCGGGCTATGGGTGAGATGCTCAATCGGCCTACGCCGGTCGATATCCTGAAAAACAGAGCAGCCGACTTCGACGTTAAGCGTATCGGCGATCAGTATGAGGCCCTGCTTTGACGGCAACGCGAACGCTCCCATGCCCGCGGATACATATAACTGAGCGACCCATGTCTGGTGGACGATCCCTTGCGCAACGCTGCTGCTGATCGAGCCCTGAAGGTTCTTGTTGCGACACCGGCGGGGACGACCGGCCGCGGCGGAATTGACCGCATCATGGCTGCGCTCCGGTCTGAATTGGCGCGTCGTTCAACCGGAGTCATCGCGCAATTCCTGCCCACGCGCGGCAACGGATCGCTCGCGCTCTCGTGGCTTCATCTTACGCGCTTTTGCCTGCAGATGGCTGGGGCACGCGTTCGCGGCGACGTCGATCTGCTGCATATCAATCTTGCAAGCCGCGGCAGCACCTATCGCAAGATCGTTCTGGCAGCCTGTGCACGCATCCTGCGGATCCCATACGTCATCCACCTCCACGGTGCGGAATATCGCGAGTTCTGGGCAAACAGCTCCCAGACGGTAAGCCGCCGTATCCACGGGATGTTTGCGCATGCAAGCCGCATCATCGTGCTTGGCATGCCCTGGCGCGCTTTCGTGGCGCAGATGGTGCCCGAGGCAGCAGCGCGGATCGTTATCGTGCCCAATGCCGTGGCTGAGGCTGAAATGCCGGGGAATGCTGGCGGGGCAAGCGTCCACATCCTGTTCATGGGACGGATCGAAGAGCGCAAGGGCGTTCCTGAACTCGTTCGTGCCCTGACCAGCTTGCGCGATATGCCAGGCTGGCATGCGACCATTGCGGGCGACGGCGGTGTTGAGGCTTTGCGAGCCGAAGTCGCTGAGTTCGGCCTACAGGACCGGATTGCAGTTCCCGGATGGCTGGGCGCCCAGGATGCAGCGCGGCTTCTAGCGACTGGCGATATTCTCACCCTCCCCTCTCATGCTGAAAACCTGCCGATGTCGGTGATTGAAGCCATGGCGGCTGGTCTTGCCGTAGTGGCGACGCCGGTGGGAGCGGTGGAGGACATTATCGAAGATGGCGAAACGGGCTTGCTGGTTCCGCCGGGGAACGCTGACGCTTTGGCTGACGCCTTAGCGCTTTTGGTGCGCGATACGGCGTTGCGGCAGCGGCTTGCTGCTGCTGGGCAACGCTTCCAGCGCGCGCATCTGAGCATCTCGCCGTATGCCGACCGGATCGTTTCCGTTTGGCATGATGCCGTTGCAGAGCATCTCGGCAAGACTGCGCGGGAAGACCGGAGGGGACCGCTTTGAGCGCTGCCGCTTATTTAAAGAACTTTATTGCGGAAAACCTAGTTCGTCGGACGCCCGGCTTTTACCAGCGTTTCCAACATCTTGCGCAGCGTTCTGAAACAATGTCGCTCGATGAGCGAAGAGCTTTGCGCGATGCATTAACGCTCAGAACCCTCGCGAAAGCGCGGAAAGCGCGGCATGGAAAGACGTTGGAGTCGCCGGGTTCCTATAGCGACTGGCCGATCTTAGAGAAGGAAATGCTGCGGCAGGACCCTGATCTTTGCTCGGTTCGCACGCTGCTGCCGGCCCATGCAGCCTCGACCGGGGGCACGACCGGCATCCCGATCAAGCTTCGCCGCTCGCTTTCTTCGTTGGTTTTCGAACAAGCGATCCTGGATCATCTGGTGCACCGGTTCTCCGGTCTCGATCTGAAAACTGCTCGGGTCGCCGTTCTGCGGGGAGATGCTTTCAAGGATCCCAGCGATACGAAGCCGCCATTTTGGCAGGAAAAAAGCGGAAATTTTCGGCTTGTGGCGTCGAGTTTTCACCTGAATCGCTCCAATATTTCCGCTTTTATCGACGCTTTCGGGAAATTTCAGCCGGATTTGCTATGGGTTTATCCGTCTTCTCTGGAGGCGTTCGTTCGTCTGGGCGGCGACGGCTTGAAAGATCATCCGATCGAAAGCCTCAAGCTTGTTCTTTCATCGTCGGAAGTTCTGAGTCGAGACGTCTCTCGCGAAGCGACCGAAAAGCTCGGCGTGCCCGTTCTGGATTTCTATGGCCAGTCCGAACGGGTCTGCGCTTCCTACTCGGTCGCGAGCAATGAGCACTACTTCTTGCCGGCCTACGGCAGGGTCGAGTTGTTGCCGGTCGAGGATGGCGTCGATACCGGGCTCTACGAGATCATCGGCACATCCTACTGGAACGCAGCGCAGCCTCTGGTTCGGTTTCGGACGGGCGATCTGGCGCGGCTTCCGGATGGGATGAGCGCGGAGGAAATCGAGGCTGTTACGCTAGGCATTCTGCCCTTTCTTGGCGTTGAAGGACGACAGTCGGAATATGTTCTGTCTCCAGAAGGCAGCCGGTTGATCGGCATGAACCACATTCCGCGTGGCGTGCCGGATATTGCGCAGATGCAGATCCTCCAGACGGATGCGGCACGGGTGGAAATCCAGGTCGTTCCGCTGCCGAGCTTCGGCGAAGATAGCCGGAAGATCATCCTTGCCAATGCGCGCCAGAAGATCCCGTCCAGCATGGATATAGAGATCAAGACGGTCGATGTGGTGACGCGCACAAAGAGTGGGAAGACGCCGCTGGTCATGCGGCTGGTGGATTGATGCTTGCTTAGGCTGAAGTCTCTTCAGCGGGCTCGGCATCTACCTTCTCGGTTTTCTGCCGGAACTTGCGACGCACATTATCCGCGAGCAGCGCCAGCGAACCCTTGGCCGAGCCGGTGCCCATCAGGGACTGTAAGGCCACGGTATGCGTTGCCAGCCGGTCCTTGAACGCCTCGCCGCCGCACAGCAGATCGACCATCTTCAGGCCATGGTCGAACGACCACTGCACGTATTCGAAGATCAGCACCATTCCGGGTGACGCCCGCGCATAATCGGGATCATAGGTGGTGACCCAAGCCATCATCGTGTCGCGCTGCACGAAGTTGACCGAGATGGCCGCAACCAAGCCGTTCACCTCGATCACGAACAAACGCAGGATGCCGGCGCGCGCCAAAACATCGACCAGAGCGGGCAAGGCCTCGGCGCTTTCATCAAACAGCTCGGAAACGCTGCGGCCGGTTCGCTCCAGCCACTTGCGCTTCAACAAGGCCAGTTTTTGGAGCACAGGCCCAAGAGGCTCGTCATGCCCGAGCAATCGAAACTGAACGGTTCCCGCTTCTTCGAGGATGCGGATGCTGCGGCGATGATTGTGCCTGACCTTCTTGGGATGGCTGGCGAACCACGCCGCTCCGCTGTTCCAGTCGCCCGCCATGCGCGAGCTGATTTCTTCCCGGTGGTTGGGACGAAGCTTCGCCCCACCTTTCGTCTCGGGATCAAACAGGCGCCAGGCGGCTGCGTCCGGCAGCAGGCGATTGATGAAGACGAGATCATAGCCGCCGGCTTGCCGGATCTGCGTCCAGACCCTTGCCAGCGCCGCATCCGTACAGTCAGGCGCACGAAGAATGTCGCCATAGTCGGTATAGGCAGCAGCCGCCCATTCCAGAAACCGAAGTCCCTTGCGGCGGGTGATTGCCAGCGGTACGACCGCGACCAGCCTGTCGCCGCTCCACACCAGACCAACGCGCAGCGCAACCTGGTTCTGGCTTTTCAAGGTGTTCCACCAAGCCGAAATCCAGCCATGGCTTTGGAAGATCAGGGCATCGCTCGCCTGCCACAGCTGCGTCCACTGGTGTTCCAGCTCAGACAGACGCTCTGATGAACTGACGATCTCGAGGCGCTCCGCCTCAGTGGCTACCATAGGGGCAACATGCTTATTCATGTTGCCGACCGGTCGCGCGTCAGCGTGCTTGCTGCACGACGACGACGACGCACGCGGCGCGCCGCATGCCCCCACATCTTCTGCAGCGGCAGGATCCAGAGCCCGCGCAAGGTCTGATAGTCAGCAGCATCGCGATCCATCAGGCCGAATTTCAGGTCAAGGTTGGGTTCAGGCACGAACTGCGTGCCGAACAGGCGGTCCCAGAAGGAAAACAGCAAGCCGAAGTTCTTGTCGTAATGACGCGGATCGACGCTGTGATGGACCTGATGCCAGTGCGGGCACAGGATGATGTTGTTGAGCGGACCGAAGGAAATCTTAAGATGCGTGTGGCGCACGAAGTCCATCATCAGGATATTTCGCACGACATAGACATTGATGCCGAACACGGCGACCTCGACGGGGTTGAGCGCAATCACGCTCCATATGCCGAAGCAGATGCCGGGAATGACCCCGTCCCATATCCGGTTCATGAGATCGTCGAGAGGATGAACGCGATCCTTGGTGATGCCGACCATGACCTCGGCCGAGTGATGCACCTTGTGCAACTCCCAAAGGAACGGGAAGCGGTGCTGCGCGGCATGATAGAGGTAATAGGAGAGATCGTAGGCTAGCAGCATGGTCACGGTGAAGATCAGGATCGTGATGGGGCCTGCGGGGCCTGTCATCAGCGGCCCGTCCAGGCCGAAGATCCAGCTGATGCTCTGGTTGGTCGCGTAGCCCACGGCGGTTACGAAGGTCGCGCCAGCCGGGATCAACAAGAATGGCATGATCAGCTTCTTGGTGACGAAGAAGAGCGCGTCCGCCTTTGCCGAGCGGTGCAGAATGATCTCCGTGGGAAACGCGAAATCGAAAAAGTCCCGTACCGACTTCTTTTCGACCGTACGCCAGTAGGCCACCAGAGCGCAGATCAGCGCTGTGACAAGGATCAAGCCTGGCGTGACATAGTCGATATTGGCGAGCTTATGCGTAATCTTTGTGCTGAGTTCAGTGAACATGGGCATCCCGAGAGATTAACGTCTGATCCGAGCCAAGATCACGAGGCGTCGAGCGGCTATCCTGAAGGCTGTTGCTGAATATCGGTAGAATTACTTTCCGCTTCTAGCACAGAGCCTTCTCAAAACGGATAAACGTGCTGCTATAATTAACATCGAATGCGTCAAGCCTCGTTAACGCCGTCTGCAGGCGCGACGATCTCGATCAGCGACACGACGCCTGCATCATCGACCTTGCCGCGCCATGCGATCCTGGATGCGGGTCGGCGCTCGCCGAAGCGTTGCGAGACCCAGCCGCCCTCGCCCGGATGGTCCCCGCCTGCCCGACATTCAATCGTGCCATCCGGAAGATCAAGCGACACGATCGGTTCGCCAGCCCGGAAGATGGTCATACGATTTCCGGTTTGACGTATGGTCAGCCCGTCGGCAAGCTGAAAAACAATCTCCGCATTGCATGCCGTGCCAAGCAGGTGATCGCGCAGCTGGATGCCCTTGCCGCATCGCTCCACGGTTCTCTGGTGCACAGCGCCGAACCGGTTCTTGTAGCCGTCATGCTGCGCGCAAAGGCTCCAATCCGGTTCCGGCCGGGCATCCGTCAGGGTCGCCGCTGCCTTGTGCGACCAGTTGAACTTGCCCGACATGACGCTTTGGCTTGTGCTCAGGATGTTGAGCGTGTTGTGGGCGGGCGTCGAACGGAACCAGTCGCGCCACTTGCCGCCCGATCCATAAAGATAGGTTCCGGGATCAACCAGAACGGGCTCGCCGTCCACAACCAGGGTGATCGCCAGGGCATCGGCATGACCATGCGCGGCGATGGAAAGATAGCCGAGCGGTCCATGATCGAAGGTCAGTTCCACCAGACAGCCGTTGATGTCGCCGCGCCAGATCGACAGGCCGCCTTGTTCGAAGGTTTTCAACCCGGTCGGCTGCGGCGTGGCATGGCTCGGTCGTCCGAAGATGATCGCGCGGAAATGCTGTGGCGACGCCGTGAGGCCCGGTTGTTGAAGGAAGCCATGGATCGCTAACGCCACGGAGGACACGTAGTCATCCTCACCGCCCAACGTCAGAGCCCGACCCTCGTCGTCGTCACCATAGGATGCGCCGCGCGGCAGCCACGCGGCCGCATCGGCGAAGGCCGCAA
>NZ_DAMBUH010000011.1:36422-62824 GCF_032053605.1 Tianweitania sp. | reverse complement strand
GAGCATGCAGTTCGTCTCCTTCGTGCTCGCTAGCACTGTTCCGCAGCGTCGTCCATGGGCTTGAAGCGACGCAGTGTTCATCAGGCCGAGCTTTAGAAACATGCCACCAAGCCTTAGATCCATGGTCAGGCAGACAAGGAGACCGCTATGGGACAGCTGATCGACGGCAAGTGGGACAGCGCCTGGTACGATACAAGCAAAAGCGGCGGCAAGTTCGAGCGCGACGCCTCGCGCTTCCGCGACTGGGTGACGAAGGACGGCCAGCCGGCGGAAGGCCGCACCCGCGGCTTCAAGGCCGAGCCCGGGCGCTATCATCTTTACGTCTCGCTCGCCTGTCCCTGGGCGCACCGCACGCTGATCGTCCGCAAGCTCAAGAAGCTCGAACACATCATTTCGGTCGATGTCGTGCACTGGCACATGGGCGAAAACGGCTGGACCTTCCGCGCAGAAGACGGCGCCACCGGCGACAGCCTGTTCGGGTCCCAGTTCCTGCACCAGATCTACACCCGTGCCGAGCCGACCTATTCAGGCCGCGTGACCGTGCCGGTTCTATGGGACAAGCACGAGAACACGATCGTCTCCAACGAATCCTCCGAGATCATCCGCATGCTGAACTCGGCCTTCGACGAATGGGGCGATGCCTCGCTCGATCTTTACCCGGAAGCATTGCGCGGGACGATCGACGAAACCAACGCGCTGATCTACCCGAACGTGAACAACGGCGTTTATCGCGCGGGCTTCGCGACCAAGCAGGACGCCTATGAAAGCGCGTTCGACGATGTGTTCCGCACGCTCGACCAGTTGGAAGAGCGGCTTGCACAACAGCGCTACCTGACCGGCAACCAGCTGACGGAAGCCGACTGGCGCTTGTTTACGACGCTGGTCCGGTTCGATCCAGTCTATGTCGGCCATTTCAAGTGCAACTGGCAGCGCATCGCCGATTATCCCAACCTCTCGAACTACCTGCGCGACCTCTACCAGGTGGAAGGGTTGGCCGAGACCGTCGATCTCTTCCACATCAAGCACCATTATTACGGCAGCCATCCCACCATCAACCCGACCGGCATCGTGCCGAAAGGTCCTTCAGTGGATTACGACGCACCGCATGATCGCGCGCGCTTCGGCTAAGACTGAAGCCTCTACCAGTCTTCATGCGGGGCGATCCCGCTGATGATCTCGACGATGCGCCGGCGCGTGGCCGGCGTTGTGTCTTCCGGCAGTGCGGTCACCGGGAAAAACCGCGCTTCGGCAATCTCATGGTCGCCCGGACGCTCTCCCAACACGGTGAAATCCGTCACGAGATAGATCGCGATGTGATCGCGGCGGCTGGCCTGCCGGTTGAAGTGGATCGACTTCAACTGCGGACGGCCCTTGATCTCGATGTTGCATTCCTCAACGATCTCGCGCTGCAAGGCTTCCGCAGCGGTTTCTCCCGCCTCCACGCCGCCGCCCGGCAGTTGCCAGCCTGGCACATAAGTATGGCGGATCAAGAAAACCGTACCCTGGCGACGATCCCAGATGAGGGCGCGCGCGCCCAAGGTCATCGGCCGCGTCAACACAAAGAACAGATGAAACAACCGCATGCGGGCACGACGAAAACGCGGACCCGCAGCCAAAAGCCAGTTTCGCGCGTTCAAGAGTTTCTTCCCGCCGATAAAGCGAGGGTCATTAGGCAGGTATTTCCCTTCCATCGGGGCGTGCCGCATTCTAAGAGGGAAACATGTTCCGTCTCGCACATCTTTCCGACATTCATCTCGGTCCCCTTCCGGAAGTCACCGTTCGCCAACTCGCGTCCAAGCGCATCACGGGCTACGTGAATTGGCAGCGTAACCGCAAGGGGGTACTCGACGATGCAGTGCTCGACGCGCTGACGGCGGACATCAAGAAGATCAATCCCGACCATATCGCTTTGACTGGCGATCTCGTGAATCTCGCGCTGGATGCCGAGATCGAGGTCGCGCGTCTGTGGCTTCAGGAATTCGGCGGTTCAGAAGCCGTGTCGCTGGTGCCGGGAAACCATGACGCCTATGTGCCGGGCGCGTTCGACAAGATCTGCGTGGCCTGGGGCAAGTATATGGCAGGCGACGGCGAAAAAGGGCCGATCAGTCGCAAGTCGTTTCCGTATCTGCGCGTGCGCGGCAATGTTGCCTTCATCGGTGCGACCTCTGCCAGGGCGAGCGCGCCGTTCATGGCTAGCGGCTATTTCCGGGACGATCAGGCCGACCGCATGCGGGTGCTGCTGGATCGGGCCAAGAAGGATGGTTTGTTTCGTGTCGTGATGATCCATCACCCGCCGGTGCATGGCGCAACGGCCGCGCACAAGCGGCTGTTCGGCATCGGGCGCTTCCAGGATGTCATCAGGGAGCACGGCGCCGACCTCGTTCTGCACGGCCACACCCATCTGTCGACGGTGCACTGGATCGAAGGACCGAAGAACCGCGTTCCAGTGGTGGGTGTCGCCGCAGCGGGCGAATCGGTCGGCGAAGGCAAACCGCTTTCGCATTTCAACCTGTTCACCATTAGCGGCGAGCCGGACAACTGGTCGATCCACATGATGCGCCGAGGCCTGTCGCGCACCACGCGCGAGATCTATGAACATTCGAGTTTTCAGTTGACGGGCCAAGCCGCACGCCCGGTCGATGTTCAGCCGATCAGCCCGACGCCGATCTAACGCGCGGTAAGCGGCCACCCTTGAAGCCAAGCATAGGCCGCGGCCACCGCAAGGCCGACAACAGCGCCGGCACCGATCAGTGCAAGTCCACCGAGCAGCATCGACCATTCGCGCGGCATCCGCTTGGCTTCGCGGGCTGCCGACTCGCCTGAACCATCAGGCGTACCTCCGATCCGTACGACCTCGCCATCCAGCAGCCGCTGGCGCTCGACGATGCGCTCGGCGATATAGCGTGCAACCTGTTCAGCAACGGGCTTGAGGTCGCTGGACTCGGCCAGCACCGCCCGGCCGAGCCGTGTGTCCCGGACGAAACGATAGGTGCGGCGATCGCGTCCCATCGCGACATGGCTGGCGGCATCGATCCAGAAGCGGGGCTGCAGGCCGGAAGAAATCACAAAGTCGAAACGCGGATCACTGGCGTCCACTTCGTTCAGCACGGGTTGCAGTTCCTGCACCATCAGCTCGAGGCGCATGCGCTCGGCTTCGCGCAATTCTACAACCACGTCGGCGCGATCCGCTTCGGCGTTGCGAACGTCGCGGATGATATTCAGGAGGCTGAGGCCGGACCCCTTCGGCTCCTCGCTGCGTTGGGGCTCGCTCATGATACGCGTACTCCGGCCCGTATGGTTAGTTTTACGTTAACACGGAAAATATGGCCGTCCACGGCGTTTCTTCCAGCCTGCACAGGCTGTAAAACTTTAGAAGCTTCGGCGGGATGATGTTGCTGCCTAGCGGGTCGTCCGGCAGATGATGCGCAGCACGGTTTCGCGCGCTTCTTCCATCAGCATGTGGCCCCTGCCCACCAGCACTTCGAGCTTGAAGTTGGGCGGGAGGCCTTGCGTCTGGCTGAACGGCAGCACCGTGTCTTCGGTGCCCCATACCACCGTCACCGGCATGGTGAGTGTCGCCAGCATGTCGCGCGGGATCTCACCTTGCCGTTCGCCCTTCGTGATGGCAGCCGCGATCTGCACCAGCTTCTCATGTTGGCCGCGACCGCCGCGCGATGCGGCCAGACCGATCACATATTTCGTCGGCATGGCGAAGGCTGGCGCGGACATCTCGTTGAGGCAGGAGCGGAGTTCATCCGCATGGGTCGCCGCTCCATAGCGTCGCAGAAGATCGGCATTAATCTCAGGCCCGAAGCCACCTGGTGCCAGCAGCGTCAGGGATGCAGCGACTTCCGGTGCACGCAAACCAATCAAGCTCGCAATCGCACCGCCCATGGAATGTCCGACAAAATGCGCTTTCGTGATCCCGCGCTCCTGAAGGTCGGCCAGGATCGCCTTGACGGCCACGCCGGCCGGGCCTGCATTGGGATAGCTCAGCGATCGATGATGGCCGGGCAGGTCATATGCCAGCACCCTGGCACCCTGAACCAGTCCAGGCTGAATCTCAGACCACACCCCGTGAAAGCCGCCGAAGCCATGCAGCAGCACGATGGTCTTCGGCCCAGTGCCCTTGATGAAGGCGTACAGGCGCGGTGCTTGTGTCGGCTCGCTCAAGATCGGCTCCTCCCGGTTGAACGCCTTCCGCTCTAGCTGAGAGGGCGACGAGGGGCAAACGCGTGAGTGCCCGCCCCTGCCCGAAGTGGTCAGGCCTGCTGCTTGGCGAGGATACGGTTTGCCGCCGAGCAGATCGCTTCCAGGGAAGCCGCAACGATGTTGGTGTTGATGCCGGCGCCGAACAGCTTGCCGCCCGGATAATCCGTTTCGACATAGGAGATTGCCGCCGCGTTCGAGCCGCGCTGCAGCGAATGTTCGGAATAATCCGCAACGCTCATTTCGATGCCGAGATGCCGCGACAGCGCATCCATAAAGCCGTCGATCGGCCCGGTGCCAGTACCTGTGATCGTGACTGCCCGCCCGCCATCGGTGATCACCGCTTCCAGCGTCCGGCGCTGCCGGTTGGCGGGATCGGTATGCGTCGTGTGATCCACGAACTTGATACGCCCGTCCGGCTGCTCGACATATTCGCGCATGAACTCGTCGTGGATGCGTTTGACCGGCAGTTCCTTGCCTTCGACATCGGTGATGTGCTGGACAACCTTGCTGAACTCGACCTGCAAGGCGCGCGGCAGGTTGAGGCCGTAGTCAGCCTGCAACACATAAGCGATGCCGCCCTTGCCCGACTGCGAGTTGATGCGGATGATCGCTTCGTAGTTGCGGCCGACATCGGCCGGGTCGATCGGCAGGTAGGGGACTTCCCATTGAGGCTTGTTGGCGGTCTTGATCGCCTTCATGCCCTTGTTGATCGCGTCCTGATGCGAACCCGAGAAGGCCGTATAAACCAGCTCACCGACATAAGGGTGGCGTTCGGGGATCTTCATCTCGTTCGAATATTCGTAGACGTCCTTCATCCGGTTGATGTCGGAGCAGTCCAGTTCGGGATCGACGCCCTGCGTGTACATGTTCAGGGCCAGCGTCACGACATCGACATTGCCGGTGCGCTCGCCGTTGCCGAACAAGGTGCCCTCGACGCGATCCGCACCCGCCATCAAGCCCAACTCGGTCGCAGCAATGCCGGTGCCGCGGTCGTTATGCGGGTGCAGGGACAGGATGATAGAATCTCGGCGGCCGAGATTGCGGCTCATCCATTCGATCTGGTCGGCATGGATGTTCGGCGTCGACATCTCCACGGTCGCCGGCAAGTTGAGGATCAGCTTGTTGTCCGGCGTCGGATCGATGATGGCGGTGACCGCATTGCAGATTTCCAGCGCCACTTCCAGCTCGGTGCCGGTGAAGCTTTCCGGCGAATACTGGAAGCGGAAGTCATCCTTGGAGCCAGCCTTCGCGGCCATATCCACGATCATCTTCGCGGCATCGGTGGCGATCTGCTTGATGCCCGAAACGTCCTTGCCGAACACCACACGGCGCTGCAACTCACTGGTGGAGTTGTAGAAGTGCACGATCGGCTTATGCGCGCCCTGTAAGGCCTCGAAAGTCCGCGTAATCAATTCCGGCCGGCACTGCACCAGGACCTGCAACGACACGTCTTCCGGCACGCCACCTTCTTCGATCGCCCAACGGCAGAAATCGAAGTCGGTCTGCGAGGCCGACGGGAAGCCGATCTCGATTTCCTTGAAGCCCATGTCGAGCAACAGCTTGAACATGCGCGCCTTGCGCTCATGCCCCATCGGATCGACCAGCGCCTGGTTGCCGTCGCGCAGATCAACCGAGCACCAGATCGGCGCCTTTTCGATGCGCTTGGTCGGCCATGTGCGGTCGGAAAGGTCGATTGCCGGATAAGGCTGGTACTTGCGCGACGCGTCGGGCATGCCGCGGACGGGCTGGGCGGATTGGGTCTGCATGGGAGGATTGGCGTTCATTCTCGTCGTCTCCAGCGCCTCGATCGGGCGCAAATCTCAGAACTTTATGCGAAAGGGATCAAGGAGCTGGTTGCCTGGCGGCACAACGACCGCCGGGTGCTCCTCAGCGAGCCCGGCGATCGCAGCTAAGAAGGAGAAGCGAGGAGAAAAGCGCGCGCGTAACAGCACCCGCCGGAGCGGCTGTGTTCATCGCAGGATTGGCGGTGCGCGTCGTCATGATCAGCTGCATAGCCCAGGCGCATGAAACAAACAAGACAGAGGTTGCCGACGCATCAATGATGCGCACAGCTTTGCCTCAAACCGTTCGGCGCGTCACGAGCTTCGCCACCAGCCGCGACAAGGCCGGGCCGAATAGCAGCACGATCAGAAAACGCAGCATCTGCACGCTCATCACGAAAGACAGGTTCACGTTCTTGGAAGCAGCGGCGATGATCGCAACCGAATCCATGCCGCCGGGGCTGGTGGCTAGATAGGCGGTGAGCGGATCAATGTCAGTGAAAATCACCAGAAGCGCCGCCAATCCTCCGCAAAACAGCACCAGAACCAGGATAAAACCGGCGATTTGCGGCAAAATGCGAAACACATGATGCAGGATCGGCCGCGTGAACTTTAGCCCGATCGTCCAACCGATCATTGGATAACTCAGCGCTAACAGCCATTGCGGCAGCTGGAACGTCGCCAATCCCGAAAATTCCAGCACGATACCCAGAACCATCGCGCCCAGAAAGAACGGCGACGGCAGCCGTGCCAGCATCCCCAGCGTCGCACCAACTGCGGCAACAAGGAGCGTGGAGCCGAAGGCCAGAGGATCGAGCGGCGGAAACCAAGGAATTGGCGCAGCCACGACGGCGCTGGTATCCACAAAGAAGCGCGCAACGAGCGCAGCCACCACCGTGACGATCACCACCCGAAAATACTGCATGAAGGCCACAAGCCGCGTGTCGGCGCCGAAAGCTTCCGCCATCAGCACCATGGCGGTTGCCGCACCCGGCGCCGAGCCCCACACGCCTGATGTGCCGGGCATGATGCCCCAGCGGCTGATAAGGTAGCCCGACAGACTGCTGGCGCACAGCGTCGATAGGACGACGAACAGGAACAGCGTCCAGTGCGACAGAAAGGAGCCCACCAGATCGGGCGAGATCGATGCGGCAACCAGAATGCCGAGCACCGCTTGGCCCGCATTGAAGGCAAAGCGCGGCAGCGCAATCGTCGCGCCCAATGCGCCGGCCACGATCCCGGCGATCATCGGCGCCAGCAGAAAAGTCGCCGGCATGCCGATGGCCTCGAAAACGAACACGAGGAGAACCGAGCCGGCAATCAGCAGCAGCCACTGCAAGAAGGGCGGCCAAGCGCCGAACCCGGCTGGCGGCTGTGATTGCACTTTACTCATGCCCGACGTGCCGCTCGCATCCGAAGGCGATCACTTGCGAGAGAAATCGGTGCGTTCACCGTCTTTTTCGGTGATTTCCCGGATGACGCGTCCGGGATTACCCGCGAAGATCACGCCGGGCGGCACATCCTTCGTGACGACCGTTCCGGCCGCGATCATCGCGCGATCGCCGACAGTCACGCCCGGCATGACCGACACGCCGCCGCCGATCCACACATCGTTCCCGATCGTGATCGGCAGGGCATATTCCAGCCCCTTGTTGCGCCGCGCCGGATCGAGCGGATGGCCGGCGGTAAAGAGGCCGACATTCGGAGCGATGAAGCAATTGTTGCCGATCACCACCTTTGCCCCATCAAGGATCACCAGATTGACGTTGGCGTAGAAATCCTCGCCAATTTCGATGTTGAACCCGAAATCGCAGTGAAACTGCCCGTCAAAGACGAAGCGTTCGCCGGTCTTGCCCAGCAACTGCCGGATCAGTCCATTCCGTTCCGCGTCTTCGTCCGGCGCAAGCCTGTTCAAGCGATGCAGGATGCGCTTTGCGGCTTTACGCTTTTCCAACACGGCTGCATCGTAATTTGCATCGTAAAGCATGCCCTTGGCCGCTTTTTCGAGCTCATCCATTCGGTTTTTCCATTTCTGTCTATCGGTGCCTCACGCGAACGGAATCGCCGTCGTGCCCGGAGGCAGCTTTGCTTCGTCTTCCGGCTCTACATGGATGATGACGCGCACGCTGGGTATCTCGTCGCGCAACGCATCCTCGATGCGGTCGCAGATGACATGGGCTTGGCCGACCGTCATGGCGGCATCCACCACCATGTGGAATTCGATAAAGGTTGCACGGCCCGCAATGCGCGTCTTGAGATCATGCACTTCGAGCGCGCCGGCCGAATGATGCGAGATGATGTCGCGAATACGCATGTTTTCATGCACGTCGACGGCGACATCCATCAGCCCACTCAGCGAACCGGTAATCACCTTCCAGCCCTGGTACAGGATGTTGAGCGCAACCAAGGCCGCCAGCAGCGGGTCGAGGAACTTCAGCCCGGTCAGAACGGCCGCAATCAAGCCGGCAATGACGCCGACCGAGGTCACGACGTCCGTCATGATGTGGTGGCCATCAGCAACAAGTGCCGGCGATCGCGCTTCGGTGCCGCGCCGGATCAGCACGGTGGCCCAAATGCCGTTGATGGCGGCAGCGCCGCCATTGATGGCGAGGCCGATCCAGGGCTCTTCCAGCGTCGACGGCGCTTCCCATTTTCGCCAGACTTCCATCAGGATCAGCAGGGCGGCGATGACGATCAGCACGCCTTCCAGCACGGCCGAGAAATATTCGGCCTTGTGGTGCCCGTGCTGGTGGTCGAGATCGGCCGGCTTGTGGCTGACCGAAATTGCCCAAAGGGCCGCCGAGGCCGCCACGACGTTGACGATCGATTCCAGCGCATCGGAATAAAGCGCGACCGAACCGGTGAGGAACCAGGCCACGAATTTGAGGCCCATGACAAAGAAGCCGATCGCGATTGACCCGGCTGCTAGCCGCATGGCCATACGCTTTGGCCCTTCATTTGTCTTGACTGCAGTCACGATCTCACCTTTCGCGGCGCCACGTCGGGCAGGTCGAAACGGCCTGCCCATACCTGATCAGACGATCAGGCCGCCTTCACCTTGGCCCTGCGCGGCAGATGCGCGACGATGTTCTCGATCATCCGCATGCCGGCATTGCCGCCCAGCGTCATGATCGATTCGGGATGGAATTGCACGGCGGCAATCGGCTCGCTGACATGTTCGAAAGCCATGATCACACCATCTTCCGTTTCCGCCGTCACCACGAAGCCATCCGGCAAACGGACGGGATCGGCGAAGATCGAATGATAGCGGCCGACCGTGACTTCCTTCGGTAGGCCGGAGAAGATTACGCCCTGCTTGGAGACGCTGATGCGCGAGGGCTTGCCATGCATCGGCACATGCAACTGCCTAAGCTCGCCGCCATAGGCCTCCGCCAGCGCTTGCAAACCAAGGCAGACGCCGAAGATCGGCAGATCGCGCGAGCGGGCCTTCTTGATCGTCGCCTTGCAATCGAAGTCGGTCGGCGTGCCCGGTCCGGGCGACAAAACGACCAGATCCGGCTTCACCCGCTCAAACACCTCTTCCGGCACCGGCGAGCGCACAGTGGTCACGTTCGCGCCCGTTTGGCGGAAGTAGTTGGCGAGCGTGTGAACGAAGCTGTCTTCATGGTCGACCAGCAGGATCGACACGCCCTCACCCACCTTGGAAGCCTCGCGTTGCGCGACCGCGGCGTTGCCGGTTTGCGCTTCGCGGATGGCCGACAGCATGGCCGACGCCTTCAGCTCGGTCTCGGCTTCTTCTTCCTGCGGGTTGGAATCGAACAGCAAGGTCGCGCCGGCGCGCACTTCGGCGATGCCATCCTTGATGCGGATGGTGCGCAGCGTCAGGCCCGTATTCAGGTCGCCGTTGAAATGCACCATGCCGATCGCACCGCCATACCAGGCGCGCGGGCTTTTCTCGTTCTGCTCGAGAAAGCGCATGGCCCACAGCTTCGGCGCGCCGGTCACGGTGACCGCCCAGGCATGCGACAGGAAGGCGTCGAACGCATCCATGTTCTCACGTAGCCGGCCTTCGATATGGTCGACCGTATGGATCAGGCGCGAATACATCTCGATCTGTCGCCGGCCGATGACGCGCACCGAACCCGGCTCGCAAACGCGGCTCTTGTCGTTGCGGTCGACATCCGAGCACATGGTCAGCTCGGACTCGTCCTTCTTGGAATTGAGCAGCTGGATGATCTGCTCGGCATCGCCGATCGCATCTTCGCCGCGCTTGATCGTGCCGGAAATCGGGCAGGTTTCCACCCGGCGGCCGGACACGCGCACGAACATTTCAGGCGATGCGCCGACGAGATATTCGCCCTCCCCCAGATTGATGAAGAAGGAATAAGGCGACGGGTTGATGGACTTCAGCTTGCGAGAGATTGCCGAAGGCTTGGTTTCGCAGCGCTCATAAAAGGTCTGGCCGGGCACGACCTCGAACAGATCGCCGCGCCGGAAACTGTCCTTGGCGCGCTCTACCAACTTCGCATATTCGCCCGGCTCATGGTCGCCGCGCGGTGGAATGCGGTCGGCGGTGCGGAACGGTTCAGCCTGCGTTTCACGCGCAATGTCTCGCGTGCTCACTCCGCTCGCCGCGAAATCATAGCGGTCATGCCAGGCTTGCGCGGTGTAGTGGTCGACCACCAGGATTTCATCCGGCAGATAAAGCACCAGATCGCGCTGGCTGGTGGCGCGCTGAAGCTTGAGATCGACCGGATCGAACTGAAAGGCAAGATCATAACCGAAGGCGCCGTAAAGGCCGAGACTGGCATCGTCCGGCGACTTGAAGAGGTTGGTGATGGCACGCAGCACCGTGAAAACCGAGGGAATGCGCGACCGCTCTTCCTCGATCACCGCCCCGCTCGGCTCGGCGATGGTCAGCTGCACGAGGCGATCCGTGCTGTTTTCGACGGCAACGCCATCAAGCCCTTGCAGATGCGGCGCAACGATCGCCAGCAACGCCTCGCCGCGCGCATTGAGCGCTTCCACCTTCATGGCGCGCCCGCGCGAACTTACTACCAGCGGAGGATCGATGATCGCCGTGTCCCAGCGAGTGTATCGACCGGGATATTCGTAGTTCGACGAAAACACCGCACCACGGCGACTGTCGAGGCCATCGATGTAAGCTTCGATCGCGCTGGCATAGGCTGTTTCGTGGCGTTGGCGCAGAACGGAAACGCCACCGGCTGTGGTGTAGCGTTCGGATCCGTTTTCAAGCTGTTCGATGGTCATCTCACACTCCGGCTCAAGGGTTTTGCCGCAAAGCGCCCGGGAGGTCCTGAAAAACAAAATGGCCGCCCGGACTTCTCCTGCGGCCATCCAAATTTCGCGCGCACGCGTCTGGTTCGGCCGCTTATGCGGGCCACCACCAGAGCTTCGTGAATACGATCTTCGTCATGAAGTCTGCATATCGCGGAAACTGGCGTGCAGCAAGCGGGATCGAAGCCTCGTCACTCCGCCGGCCCCGCTACTCGGCAGGCCCCATTACTCGGCAGGCATAGCCACCGGGCTGATGCCGCGGCGGTCAAGCGATTGCGACCACACGGCGATCAGCATGGCAATGATAGCAGTTGCCGCCGACACAAACGGCAGGCCGTCATAAGCGACGCCCATGGAAATTGCCGCACCACCAATCCACGCACCCGCCGCATTGCCAGCATTGAACGCACCCTGATTGAGGGTTGCGGCGAGGTTCGGGCCTTCGGCGGCCGCTTCCACCACGCGCATCTGCATCGGCGGAACGATCACGAAGGTCAGCACGCCCCAGATGAAGACGAGCGAGATGGTGATCGCCGGGCTATGGCTGAACTCGGCCAGAGCCAGATGCGTCAGCGCGATCAGCACCAGCGTGCCGATCGCCGTCGGCATCAGCTTCCAGTCCGCCAGCTTGCCGCCGAGGATGTTGCCCACCGTCATGCCAGCACCGAACAGCAGCAGGATCCAGGTGACGGAGGGCACACTGATGCCAGTCACGTCGGTGAGCAGCGGCTTGATATAGGTGAAGACGCAGAACAGGCTCACGGAAGCCAGCGCCGAAATGATCATGGCAAGCCAGACCTGCAAGCGGCCAAGCACCTTCAGCTCGCTTGTGATCCCCTCGCCCGTCGGCTTGGCGACGCCGGACGGAACGAACCAGGCAATGGCAGCCACCGCGAACAAGCCGATGAAAACCACCGCCCAGAAGGTCGAGCGCCAGCCATAGACTTCGCCGAGCGCCGTACCGGCCGGCACGCCGAGGATGTTGGCGAGCGTCAATCCGGCAAACATCAGCGCCATCGCACTGGCGCGCTGGTTGCGCGGCACGAGACTTGCGGCCACAACTGAGCCAATGCCGAAATAAGCGCCGTGACCGAAGGCGGTGACGACGCGCGCCACCATCAGCGTCCAATAGTTCGGCGCAATGGCGCAAAACAGGTTTCCGACCACGAACATGGCGGCAAGCCCGATCAGCACCGCCTTTCGCGGCAGTTTCGCCGTAAGGATCGCCAGGATCGGCGCGCCGATTACCACGCCCAACGCATAGCCGGTGACGAGCAGGCCGGCTGCGGGAATGGACACGCGCAGATCTGCGGCGACCTCCGGCAGAAGCCCCATGATCACGACTTCGGTTGTGCCGATCCCGAAGGACGTGACCGCCAGGGCATAGATCGGAAAGGGCATGAATGGATCGCGCGTTGAGAGCTTGATTTCGATCAATGCGCCAGTTCGCTCAACGCTTCAAGCCGCTGTTTTGCAGCGCAGCAATGCAGAGAGCGGTGAACAAGACCGGCGCCGCCTTTCGAGGGAAAGATCAACGCAAGCCTTGCAAGCTCAATCCATATGAACAGCCGGCGCTCCGCCACCTGCAGCCGCAGCCTTCGGCTTGCGCAACAACAAGGCCAGCGGAATGGCGCAGAGCGTCACGATCATCATCAGCTTGAAATCGTCGACATAAGAGATCATCGCGGCCTGCTGGTTCACGAGCTGATCCATCTGCGACAGCAACGTCGGATTACCCGCGGCCGCACCCGGCGAGATGCCTTGCAGGTTCGGGTTGAACGGATTGATCGACGCCGCCAATTCGCTGTGATTGACCTGCGTGTTGCGCGTCAGAACAACCGTTACCACCGAAATGCCGATCGACGAGCCGAGATTGCGCACAAGGCTGAACAGGCTGGCGGCATCGGTACGAAAACGCGGTTCCAGCGTCGCAAAGGCAATCGTCGACAGCGGCACGAAGACCAACCCCAAACCCAGACCTTGAATGATGCCGGACTGGATGATCAGCCAGTCATCCATTTGCGGCGAGAAGCCGGTCATGTCGTAGAGCGACCACGAAGTCAGCGACAGGCCCGTCACCACCAGGATGCGCGCATCTACCACCCGCACCAGCCGTCCCACCAGGATCATGGAGATCATGGTGCCCACGCCACGCGGCGCCATAACAAGGCCGGTGGTGATGGTGGAATGGTTGAACAAGCGCGACAGCATCGGCGGCAGCAGCGCCAGGCTCGCCAGCAGGATCACGCCAATCACGAAGATGAAGACGAGGCCGGTGACGAAGTTGCGGTCCCTGAAGATCGCCGGGTCGATGAAGGCATCATGGCGCGTGGCCAGATGCACGATGAACACCCAGAAGCCGGTGATCGACAGGCCGAGCTCGATCCAGATCTCGACGGCCGAAAACCAGTCCACTTCCGCGCCACGATCCAGCATCAGCTGAAGCGCACCGACCCCGAGCGACAGCATGGCAAAACCGAAGAAGTCAAAGCCGCGCAGCCGCTTGGCGACATGCGGGAGGTAAGCGGTACAACCCAGCACGGCGATGATGCCCACCGGCAGGTTGACGAAGAACACGTAGCGCCAGTTCAGCGTTTCGGTCAGCCAGCCGCCCAGCGTCGGGCCGACGATCGGGCCGACCATGATGCCGGCACCCCACATCGCCATGGCCTGGCCGTGGCGTTCCTTCGGGTTGATGTCGAGCAGGAAGGTCTGAGACAGCGGCACGATCGCAGCGCCGAACAGACCTTGCGCCACGCGGAACAGCACCATCGTTTCCAAGCTCCAGGCGATGCCGCAGAGCATGGACGAAATGGTAAAGCCGATCACTGAAGTCAGAAACAGCTCGCGCCGGCCAATCCGGTCCGACAGCCAGCCCGTCACCGGCGTCATGATGGCGGCGGCAACGATATAGGACGTGAGCACCCAGTTGATTGTATCCTGTGACGCGCCAAGATCGCCCACCATGTTCGGCAAGGCGACATTGGCGATCGTGGTGTCGAGCACCTGCATGATCGTGGCCAGCATGATCGAAACGGTGATCAGGCCACGATGCGGCACCTCATGGGACTCAACGTCGGCGCTCATTGGGCAAGCTTACAGCCACTGACCGAGGAAGGTATCGGCGGCCGACACTTCGCCATCACAGGCGAAGGGAGGCAGGTCGGTCATCCGGCTCTCGGCGGCAGCAATCGCCTGCTGATATTCCGGCGTCGACGCTTCGTCGCGCGGAACCCAGATCGTGAAGGGGCATGGCTCCCCCGACATGGGGGAGACTGGAAATTCGAGTTCGATCGTCATGACAATCGCCTTTCAGCTCAATGGCTTTGTGGCTTTTTGGCTTGTTTAGTTGGCCGCTTGGGTCTGGGGTGCCGCCGGCGTGCCGGCATAAGCGTGGCCGATGAGGCTACCCCATCCGCGGCTCACACCCGTATCCACGTTCACGGTGGCGCTCATGCCGGTGCGCAGCAGAAGGTCCGCATCGGCCTCATTGATCTTCAGGCGCACGGGAATGCGCTGCGTGACCTTCACCCAGTTGCCGGTGGCGTTCTGCGCCGGCAGCAGGGAGAACTCGGCGCCCGTTCCGGCACCGATGCTGTCGACGGTCGCTTCGATCGGTCGGCCCGGGAACGTGTCGAGTTCGATCTCGGCCTTCTGGCCAAGCTTCATATGGGTGAGCTGCGTTTCCTTGAAATTGGCCTCGACCCAGGCGTCACCGGTTTCAACCAGGGTGAAAAGCGATGAGCCCGCCGAAACGAACTGCCCTTCCTTGAAGGATGCGGCTTGTGAAACGATGCCGTCGGCCGGTGCATTCACCGTCGTCTGCTCGAGCTGATAAGCGGCGCGATCCCGCGTCGCCAAGGCGGCCAGAACGCTCGGATGTTCGTCGGTCTTGATGTCAGGATTGCCGCCGAGCGCTGCCTTTGCGCCAACCACGGCCTGTGCCGCTGCCCGCTCGGCATCGCGCGCCTTGTCCAGGTTGCGGCGGGCCGTATCAAGCGAAGACTGCGTCGTCACGCCCTTGCCAGACAACGCCGTCTGGCGGTCAAGTTCCTGCTGGAGGTAGGCGACCTCGCCCACTTCTGAGCGCTGCTGCGCTTCCGCCTGGCCAAGCGAAGCGCGTAATTGCTCCACATTGAGGCGCGCGCCAGCCAGAGACGCCTCGGCCTGAGCGAGCGCGATGCGGTAGGGTTCGGGATCAACCGCGAACAAAAGATCACCGGCTTTCACAGTCTGGTTCTCGTGCAAGTTGACGGCGGTGATGCGACCGGCAATCTCAGACGCGATCGTCACGCGGGCTTGCCGCAGATTGGCGTTTTCTGTTTCCTGGAACCGCCCGCCCGTCACCCAGTAATAGATGCCGCCGCCAACCAGAAGCAGCGGAACGACGGCCATCACCAGATAGCGCATCTTGCTGCTCTTCTTCTTAGGCTGTGCCGGAGTTTCAGCAGGAGCGGCCGCCGCTACGGGCGCGACAGCAGGTGCGGGAGCCTGGGCCGGAGCTGGCACGGGCTTGGGCGCTTCGCGCTCGACGGTTTCGACCTCGTCATCAATCTCTTGAACGGCACTCATGACACTGTAACCTTTGAAGCCCGCGCATGATCGGCTGGCCCCTGATCGTTGAAACAAGACTCGGATTGCGCCGAACCGGTTGAAAGATTGCGGGCCATCGCTTCCAGGCCCTCGAACAAAGCGTCACGCGTTGCCGGGGACACCCCGGCCAAGGCTTCTTCATAAACCTGCGAAGCCACATCCTTCACCGCGCCGCGAATCTGCTTCGTCTGGGCGGTGGTGAAGATCATGCGAACACGGCGGTCGTTTGGGTCCTGCCGCCGTTCGATCCAGCCGCCCTGCTCCATGCGGTCAAGCAGGCGCGAGATGCTGATCGGCTCGACTTCCAAGACCTGTGCAAGCCGAGCCTGCGTCGCGCCCTCTTCCTTCCACAAGCGGAAAAGAAGCCGCAGCTGCGCTTCCGACAACCCGTGCACGCCAGCACGCGCCTCGATCTTGCTGCGAACGAGGCGGGCGACTTCGTGAAGGAGGAAGCCAAAGGGCTTGACAGGCTCAGTGTTCATGAGCGGCGATATAATAAGCGTGCTTATTGTATGCAAGCACACTTCTGCATGGCTGCCTTCTTTTTTATAACGTGTCGAAGGTTTTGGCGAAGGGGGTTCACGCGTACTTAAATTACAGCCAGCTTATATTCGGCTGGATTATGGAAGTCTTGGAAGCGCGATGCCGGCCCGGAAACGAGTTGCGATACAGATCCGGACGATCATCGGCGCGGTCGTTGTTTCCGTGACGGCGCTGGCAGCGCTCGGTTTTTACGCCGTGTCGCGGGTCGATCAGGACTCGCTCGACCGACAGAACCATCTTGCATTCAATGCCTTGGCAGCGGAGCGCGCGGACTTCCGCCGACAGCAGCAGATTGCCACCGCGACGCCCGAAGCCTGGATCTTCGCGCGCTCCAACAATCAAAGCTGGCTTGATCGCAATCTCGGAACCCGCCTCAACACCGATTTCGGCCACGACCGGATCTATATCGTGGATGCCCAGGGCAAGCCGATCTATGGCATGGAAAATGGCACCCGTCTGGAGCCATCGCAGATCCATGTTCCGCCGGCGATCGCCGTCAGCATCCACAATGCACAACAAGGCGCACTGCGCTCGGCCACCGTCAGCCGACCGATCGCAGCAGACACGATCATGCTCGATGGCCTCCCGGCCATGGTCAGCATCGTGACGATGGCGCCGAATTGGACGAATACCCGCCCTACTCCAAGAGCGAGCTTTCTCCACGTTTCGGTGAAGTATCTCGATGCTGAACTGATCAAACGGATGGGCGATCAATTCGGCCTGAACAGCAGCCACTTCGAACGGGTCGGCGATCTTCACCCCGAGCACAGCCGCATCCCGATCGTTGCATCGAATAACACGCTGCTTGGCTATATCGCATGGGACCCGATCAAACCGGCGAGCAGCCTCATCAACCACCTGATGCCGGCCTTGACCGCAGTGGCGGCGGTCATCGCGCTTGTTCTGGCCTTTCTTCTTTACCGGTTCCGCCGCGCCACGCTTCAGCTTCAGGCAAGCGAAGCCGGAGCGCAGCATCTTGCCTTGCACGATCCGCTGACGGATCTGCCCAATCGGACCTTGTTCAACGACAGGCTGCGGCTGGCCTTGCTGTCTCTGGCCGACGGCAAGACAAAGACCGCCCTGCTTTATCTCGATCTCGATCACTTCAAGCACATCAACGATACGCTCGGTCATCCCACCGGTGACGAACTTGTCCGGCAGGTGGCGCGCCGGCTTGAAGCGCTGGTGCGCAAGCATGACACGGTTGCCCGCCTGGGCGGCGACGAGTTCGGCATCGTGCTGGAGCGGATCAACGATCTGTGCGTCATCACGCGTGTGGCGGAGCGGCTGGTCGCGTCCATGGCTCGGCCCTTCGATCTGTCCGGCGAAATCGTCCATATCGGCGCATCGGTCGGCGTCGTGGTTGCACCCGATGCCGGCGCTGACGCGGAAGATCTCCGCCGCAAGGCCGACATCGCGCTTTACGAAGCCAAGAAGAACGGCCGCAGTCGTTATCAGATGTTCACTGCCGGCATGGACGAGTTGCTTGTGCGGCGTCGCCGTATCGAGAGCGAGCTCAGGTCGGCACTACAAACCGGCGAAGGTCTCGCCCTGGCTTTCCAGCCTATCATGGCCGCCGATGGCCGCACCATCCTCGGTGCAGAAGCTCTGACCCGCTGGCACCATCCCGTTCACGGGGCGATCCCAACAGCACAGTTCGTGTCCATCGCCGAGCAAAGGGGTTTGATCGGAGAATTGGGAAGCTGGGTCGCGAAATCCGCCATCGCGTTTCTGTCCACCAGCAATTTGCCCTGGGTCGCCATCAACGTGTCTCCGAGCGAATTGCGTGATCCGGACTTCGCCAACCAGCTCCTGGCCCTCTTGGCAGACCACAACGTGTCCCCCTCCCGTTTGCAGGTGGAGATAACGGAAGGCGTTTTGCTGGAAGGCAAGCGCACGGTCTCGACGGTTCTGCGCACCTTGCACAATGCGGGCGTTGCCATTGCGCTGGATGATTTTGGTACCGGTTATTCGTCGCTCGGCTATCTGCGTCGTCACACGATCGACAAGCTGAAGATCGACCGGACCTTCATCCGCGAACTCGGTCGATCGCCAGAAGATGACGCGATCGTCAAGGCCGTGATCGATCTCGCAAAAGCACTGAAGCTGAAGGTGACGGCCGAAGGCGTGGAAACGAAAACGCAGTTCGCGCGCACCGTTGATCTTGGGTGTCTCGAATTTCAGGGTTTCTTGTTCAGCGAACCCCTGCCTGCAGTAGAACTGCGCCGGATGTTCGATCATCCCGCTCCAAGGCTGGTAGTCGATCGCCTGGCTTGAGCCTCGCGATCGCGTGCAAAATCATGCAACGCGAAGAAAATCAGACCGATGTCTGTTTGATGTCCACAGCCGATCGAGACTTCTCAGTACAAGATCGAAGACAAACTAAGGCCTTGACGTAGCGTCAATCTAACATATGTTAAACGAATAAGCTGAAGTGGTTTCTATTCTGCCGGAACTTCTCTAGCCTTTATGTAAGGAAAGAGAGCAGAGCCGAAGTCATCCCTGATAACGACCATTCGTCACTGATGTCCAGTGTCGATCGTCTTCAAGGTGACTAACAGCTCGTCGCCTATCCTGGAAGACACCGATGAAGTCGAAGCTCTGCTCCGTTGGGCAGGTGTGGAGATTGGATACGAGGACTTTCAGCATGCCGAACTTGCAGACACCAATTCCGCACTCCATTCAAGGCAGCCAGGAGCTTGGCCGCACTTCGGCAGAGGCGATCTCGACGCCGATCAAGCGAAAACCTGGTCGTCCTCCGGTTGCCCACCCAAAGCAGGCCGTATCCCTGCGGCTTGAGCCGGAAGTGCTGGAAAAATTCCGGGCCACCGGCGCCGGTTGGCAGCGCCGCATGAATGACGTCCTGAAAGCCGCGGAACTCGGCGACTAACGGTCGAGCACCGCACGGATTTCCACGAGGTTCGAGCGGACGCGCAGCACATAGAAGCCCATTGTCGCGAGATGGGTCGGCATGATCCAGCCATCTTCGCGGCCATTGGATATAATCGCTGGTTGAATGCGCAGGCTGGAGCGGATCTGCTGCTCCAGCTCCTGCCATAGGCTGGTCAACCCACGGTTCTGCACCACGGCCGCAAAGTCGTGATGCGCGGCGGTCAGGATGCCGTAGTAACCGTAAAGCTGGCCGTAGGCGAACCAGAAGCGGTCGTCTGCCCGGCTGTCGAACCAGCCGCCATTGTGGTTCTCCGAACGCTCGCGCAGGATCGCCGAAGTCGAACCAAGATCGCTTGCGATCCGCTCCACGAATTGCAGCAGATTGTCGCCGCGTGCATCGAACTGCACCGCGCACGACTGCATACGATCGTTGAAGCTGCGCAGATCGCGCATGGCGGCACGATAGTAAGACGGCGTCGGCGTCTTCGGGCCAAACGGGCTGAGGCCGAAATACCAGGTATATTCGTCAAACTGCATGTTGCCGCGCGCATCCTGCAGATTGTTGTCGATCTGCGAGGTGCCGCGAACACGGCCAAGCGCGTCCACCAGCTCTACCGTGGTGCGCCGGATCGCCTGGTTCACGCCGCGCTGAAACGCAGCCTTGTTGTCGAGAAAGGGCGTGCGGTCCCAATCCAGCCCGAACAGACCGACCTTGTAGAGGATGTTGGAAGAGACCCACGCATTCTGGTTGACGTTGAAATCGATCAGATCGGCCGTGGCATCCACGATGCCCGAGCGCACGCAAGTCCGCAGCTCGCCTTCCACACCTTCCGCGCCAACAACGGGCGTGGTTGCCGGAGCGGCAGCCTGCCCGGCATTGGCTGGAGGCGCGGCAGGTGCCGGCGTTTGGGCGAAAGCATAGCGCGCCGGATAGTCCGGATCGAAGTTGGTCCAGACCTGCGTATTCCAGAGGAAATAACCGTACAGCCCGACAAGCAGCAAGAGCACGACCGCAAACGGCGCCTTGACGATCCAGCTGCGCCCGCCGAGCCAGCGACCCAGGGCCAAGAAGGGCCAGGCTATAAATGCCAGCACGCGGCCGATCGCATGGCCGATCAGCTCGGCTACCCGCGCAAAGAACGTTCGGATCGAAGAGAGCATGGAGAACCTCCGGTCACGCCGCGCCTGCGCAGCATCATCATTGGCGTCTCAGATATGGATTAGGAGGCTCAAGGGCAATGCGCTTGATGCTCATCCCCCGGCAAAGCCTACGAGATCTTCCGCCGTCACCCGCCCCATCTCTTCTTCCCAATGGCGTCGGCACAGCGAAACATAGGCTTCCTTGCCGATCGCGACTTGCTCGCCTTCCCGCGCAACCTTGCGGTCGGCCCCCAGCCGCACCACCATCGTCGCCTTACGCCCGCAACGGCAGATCGTGCGCACCTCGCGCAGCTCGTCCGCCAATGCCAGCAGCGCCTGCGAGCCGGTAAACAGCTTGCCCTGGAAATCGGTGCGCAAGCCATAGGCCATCACCGGAATGCCGAGCCGATCGGCCACCCGTGCCAGCTGCCAAACTTGGGCCTCGCTCAGGAACTGCGCCTCATCGACAAACACGCAATGCAATCCGCGATGCGCGTGATGTTCGCTCACCAGCGCCAGCAGATCGTCCCCATCGCCGAACAGCTCGGCCTCGGCCTCGAGCCCGATCCGCGAAGAAATGTATCCACGGTCGTCGCGCTTGTAGTGACCAGCAACCAGAAGCAGCGTGTGCATGCCGCGCTCCTGATAATTGTAGGAGGCCTGGAGCAAGAGAGTGCTCTTGCCGGCATTCATCGTCGCATAATGGAAATAGAGCTTGGCCATGGAAGCGCCTTCTACGCCGAAGCGCCGCTTTTGCAAAAGTGCATGCCGCCATTTGGGTGTTCTGCGCTGCGATTTGCCCTATCCGGCTTGCAAGTGCAGCGTTTTGATGGTTCGTTTGCCGCAAATTGCGGCATCGGCAAAATGATCGGCACGCCATCAACGCCGTGCGAGAAAAGCCAACCGCCGTTTTTGCCATCAATGGGAGATTTTGATGTCGCGTACCGTCAAACTTGTATCTTCGGCCCTTTTGCTCACGGCCTTCGCCGCTAGCGCCGCACAAGCCGCCGAACCTGAAAGCTGCAAGGCGGTGCGCTTCTCCGATGTCGGCTGGACCGATATCACCGCCACCACCGCGACCGCCTCCGTGATCGTCGAAGCGCTCGGCTACGAACCGAACACCCAGATCCTGTCTGTGCCGGTGACCTTCGCGTCCTTGAAGAACAAGGACATCGACGTCTTCCTCGGCAACTGGATGCCGACCATGGAAGGCGACATCGCGGCCTATCGCGACGACAAGTCGGTGGAAACCATCACCACCAATCTGGAAGGCGCGAAATACACGCTGGCCGTGCCGAAATCAACGTTCGACGCCGGCCTCAAGACCTTTGCCGACATCGCCAAGAACAAGGACAAGCTCGACAACAAGATCTACGGCATCGAGCCCGGCAACGACGGTAACCGTTTGATCCTGGAAATGATTTCGGCCGGCAAGTTTGACCTCAAGGGCTTCGAACTGGTGGAAAGCTCGGAAGCCGGCATGCTCTCGGAAGTGCAGCGCGCCGCCTATTCCAAGAAGGACATCGTCTTCTTGGGCTGGGAGCCGCATCCGATGAACGCCAATTTCGAGCTGGAATATCTGTCCGGCGGCGATGAGGTCTTCGGCCCCAACTTTGGCGGCGCCACGGTCCACACCAATGTCCGCGCCGGCTACACCACCGAATGCCCGAACATCGGCGCGCTCCTGAAGAACATGGTTTTCTCGCTGTCTATGGAAAACGAGATCATGGGCGCCATCCTCAACGACGGCACCGATCCCAAGGAAGCTGCCACCGCCTGGCTGAAGAAGAACCCGGATGCCGTGACGCCCTGGTTGAAGGGTGTCACCACCTTCGACGGCGGCGATGCTGCGGCAGCCGTCAAGACCGCCATCGGCGGCTAAGAGGCACCTGGAAGACTGCGGCGGCCGCACCAAAGGCCGCCGCCGCATGCAATGGAACTGAAGAGGACCAATGGAGACCGATCAAGGCTGGATCAGTGAACTCGGCGAAATCCTGACCACGAAGATCCCCGTGGGCCGCTGGGGCAAGCTGTTCTTCGATTATCTGACCTCCAACTTCGCCTGGTTCTTCGACTCGCTGGCAACCGGCATCACCTCCATCCTGTCCGGCGCAACCAGCGGCCTCCTTTGGCTGCCGCCTTTGGCCTTGATCGCCCTGATCGTCGCGCTGTCCTATGTCTTGCAACGGTCTTGGCAGCTGGCGCTGGGCACAGCGCTCGGTCTTCTGTTCATCCTCAACCAGGGCCTCTGGGCCGCAACGGTGGAAACGCTGGTGCTGGTGGTGTCGGCCGCTGCCGTTTCCATGGCGATCGGCGTTCCGATCGGCATCTGGGCTGCTCATCACGAGCGCGCTTATACCTGGCTGCAGCCTGTGCTCGACTTGATGCAGACGCTGCCAACCTTCGTTTATCTCATTCCAGTGCTGATCCTGTTCGGCCTCGGGGTCGCGCCCGGCGTCATCGTCACCGTGATCTTCGCCGCCCCTGCCCCCATCCGCCTGACCTATCTCGGCATCAAATCCGTGCCCGTACCGATGTTGGAAGCCGGCGAGGCCTTCGGCGCCACGAAGCGGCAGCTGTTGTGGAAGGTGGAACTGCCGGCGGCGCTGCCCACCATCATGGCGGGCCTCACCCAATGCATCATGCTGTGCCTGTCCATGGTGGTAATCGCCGCGCTGATCGGCGCGAATGGCCTCGGCAAGCCGGTGGTGCGCGCGCTGAATTCGGTCAACATCCCGCTCGGCCTCGAAGCCGGTCTCGCCATCGTCGTGCTCGCCATCATTCTCGACCGCATGTCGCGCATCCGCACGGGAGCGGCCCGTTGAGCACCGCAGTCGATTTCCAGAACGTCGACATCATTTTCGGCGACGCAAACCAGCGCCAACGCGCACTCGGCATGGTGGACAAGGGCGCCACGCGCGAAGACATCCTGTCCGCAACCGGCGCTGTTCTCGGCTGCGCCGGCGCCAATCTCACCGTGGAAGAAGGCGAGATTTCCGTGCTGATGGGCCTGTCGGGCTCCGGCAAGTCGACGCTACTGCGCGCCGTCAACCGGCTGAATGTGCCGACGCGCGGCCATGTCTTCGTCAAAAACGATGACCGCATGGTGGATGTCGTCACATGCGATAATCGCGCTTTGCGCCAGATCCGGCAAAGCCGCGTGGCCATGGTGTTCCAGCAATTTGCCCTCCTGCCTTGGCGCACGGTCGAGGAAAATGTCGGCTTCGGGCTTGAACTCGCGGGCGTCCCACAGGCCGAGCGCAAAACGCGTGTGGCCGAGCAACTCGCTTTGGTCGGTCTCGACAAATGGGCCGGCAAATATGCGCATGAGTTGTCCGGCGGCATGCAGCAGCGCGTCGGCCTTGCGCGCGCCTTCGCTACGCAAGCGCCGATCCTGCTCATGGACGAACCGTTTTCCGCCCTCGATCCGCTGATCCGCACCAAGTTGCAGGACGAACTCCTGATGCTGCAGGCGAAGCTGAAAAAGACCATTGTCTTCGTCAGCCACGACCTTGAGGAAGCGCTCAAGATCGGCTCCAAGATCACCATCATGGAAGGCGGGCGTATCGTGCAAACCGGCGCGCCGGAAGAGATCGTGCTCAATCCCGCCAATGATTATGTCCGCGAGTTCATCGCCAATGTGAACCCGCTCTCGGTTCTGACCGCCTGGAACGTGATGCGCGACAAGCGCGATCTGGAAGACGCCGGTGGCAACGGATGGCTGTGGCTCGATCGCCGCGAAACCACCCGCTTCAAGATCGACACCGACGGGCTGGTCGCCGCGGCAGAGCGGAACGGCCAGCCCGCCGTCTGGACCTCCTGCGACGACAACGAACCCCTGCCCGCAGACGCGCCGCGGGTTTACTGGGCAAAGCCGGGCACCTCGTTGAAGACCGTGATGCTCGCCATGCAGCGCTCGAACACCGCACCCGTGGCCCTGTTCGATGAGCAGTCTCGCTTTGTCGGGTCGATCGGCATCCAGGATGTGCTGCACGCCATGGTGCGGCGCGCCTGAGGAACCCGCGAGCGGCTTCCAATCCGCCCCGCCGGAGTTGAACACCACCCTGCTTCGATCAAACGACTTTTCGTTTGATCGAAGGCAGCTTTGCCTTAAACAGCGGCGGGGCCATGATCTCACGAGATCAGGCGAGAGGAACGGGAGAAGGTAATGAACCTTTCGGGTCAAGTTGCGATCGTCACCGGCGGCGGTTCTGGATTGGGCGAAGCCACAGCACGCGCAATGGCTGCAATGGGCGCCAAGGTCGCGCTGTTCGATGTCGGCATAGACCGTGCGGAAAAGGTAGCAAGCGAGATCGGCGGTCTTGCAGTGAAATGCGACGTGTCCAGCGACGAAAGCGCGACGGCCGCCGTCGCGGAAGTTGCCGACAAGCTCGGCATCCCGCGAGTGCTGGTGAACTGCGCCGGCATCGTTCTGGCGTCCAAGACGCTCGGCAAGGAAGGCCCGCATCCGCTCGACACTTACCGCCGAGTCATCGAGATCAACCTGCTCGGCACCTTCAACGTCATCCGCCTGGTTGCGGACCGTATGCGCCATGCCGAGCCGCAGGAAGACGGCGAGCGCGGCGTCATCATCAACACCGCTTCGGTTGCCGCCTACGACGGCCAGGTCGGCCAAGCCGCATACTCCGCATCCAAGGGCGGCATCGTCGGCATGACCCTGCCGATCGCTAGGGATCTGGCACGCGACGGCATTCGCGTGATGACCATTGCGCCCGGCATTTTTTGGACACCGATGATGGCGAGCCTGCCGGAAAACGCGCAGAAGTCGCTGGGCGAACAGGTGCCCTTCCCGTCGCGGTTGGGTCAGCCCTCGGAATATGCCGACCTCGCCCTCCACATCATCGGCAACCGCATGCTCAACGGCGAAGTGATCCGCCTGGACGGCGCGATCCGCATGGCGCCGCGGTAAGCACCCATGGCGAAGCCCGAAAGCGTGCTTCGCCCGCTGGACAGCGAGGCGGTGCGTTTGGCCAAGACGCTGATGCGCACGGCGCGCTTCGGCGCATTAGCGGTGCTCGATGCGGCGGATGGCAGTCCCTTCGTCAGCCGCGTCGCCGTTGCCAGTGATTGCGACGGCGCGCCGCTCATCCTCGTGTCCGGCCTGTCGCAGCACACGCAAGCGCTGCAACGCGATCTGCGCTGCTCACTCCTGCTGGGCGAACCCGGCAAGGGCGATGCGCTCGCTTATCCCCGCCTGTCGCTCAGCTGCACGGCGCAGCTTGTCAGTGACGAGGCAGACCTCGCGCGTGTGTCAGGCCGGTTCCTGCGCCACGTCCCGAAGGCCACGCTTTACGCCTCGCTGCCGGACTTCCGCACCTATCGTCTCCAGCCGCGCGGCGCGTCCTTGAACGGCGGCTTCGGCAAGGCTTACCGGCTGGAAAGCGCTGATCTTCTCACCGCCGACGCGTTCGGCCTCGCCGCGTTCGAGGCACCGATCCTCGAACATATGAACGACGACCACGCGGATGCCGTGTCGCTTTATGCCGAGAAACTGGCGGGACAACCCGCCGGCAAATGGAGCCTGACCGGCATCGACCCAGAAGGCATCGACCTTGCAGCCGGCGACCTGACGGCGCGTGTGTGGTTCGATGAGCGGATCGAAAGCCGGCAGGCAGCACGAACCGCCCTGGTCGATCTCGTCGCAAAGGCACGAGGCGGCGCTTCGCCGGTGTCTGAACAGCAAAGCGAAGAATAATTTAGCATCGTGAAACTTTCCGAAACGGCGATCCGTAGCTCCGGCTCTGAACAGTTGACGTTGAAAGTTGGGTATCGTGTCCACGCCAATCCTGGAACGCGCAGACGAGATCGCTGCGCTGCTGAGCATGCTCGGCAACACAAAACGCCTGTTGATCATGTGCCATCTGCGCGAAGGCGAGATGTCGGTCGGCAAGATCGCCGAAAGCGTGCAGCTCAGCCAATCGGCTTTGTCGCAGCACCTGGCCAAGCTCCGGCAGCTCAAGC
>NZ_DAMBUH010000011.1:0-36412 GCF_032053605.1 Tianweitania sp. | reverse complement strand
AACGCCACCCCGTGGTGGTGCTGGACGAAGGCCCGCTGGTGCTGGTGGAAACCCGCCGCGACAAGCAGACCATCTATTATTCCCTGTCCTCGCCCGTCACGCGCAACCTGCTGAGCACTCTGGAAGAGCTTTACAAGGAAAAGCGCGGCGCAGTCAGCGGCGGCGACAAGGCTCCGGCGGCCACCCTGTAAGACCGTCGGCCCCGCATCCCCTCGGAGCGGATCAGCCGTGACAAAGATCATCCGCATCGAAGACCCCGAAGATCCGCGCATTGCCGCTTACCGGAACGTGCGCGATCGGGATCTCGCGCGCGACGCCGACACCTTCATCGCGGAAGGCAAGGTCGTGCTGTCAGTTCTCTTCAACGCCAACCGCTTCCCGCCCTTGTCCGCGCTGGTGCTGGAAAACCGCCTGGATGGCGTCAGCAACGTTCTCGCCGCAGCCCCCGCCGCCATGCCGGTCTATGTCGCATCACAGGCTGTCATGGACGCCATCGCCGGCTTCCACATCCATCGCGGCATCCTGGCGCTGGCGCAACGCACCCCACCGCCCTCGCCCGCAGCCTTGCTGGAAACCCTGCCGGCCGATGCGCTGGTCATTGTTCTCGTCGGCATCGCCAACCACGACAATGTCGGCGCGATCTTCCGCAACGCGGCTGCCTTCGAGGCCGATGCCGTGCTGCTCGACCAGACCTGCTGCGATCCACTTTACCGCAAGGCGATCCGCGTTTCCGTCGGCGCTGCCTTGAAGGTCCCGTTTGCACGAGGCGGCTCGGCAAGCGAGCTGGCGGATGTGCTTGCGCAACAAGGCTTCAACGCCGTCGCGCTCAGCCCTTCAGGCGCGGAAACCCTGGCTGCCGTCATGCCCGCCGGCCGCACCGCGATCCTTCTCGGCACGGAAGGCGAAGGCCTTCCGCCGGCGTTGATGCAGCGGCTCCGCACCGTCCGCATCCCCATGTCTGAAAGTTTCGACAGTTTGAACGTCGCAACCGCTTCAGCGATCGCGCTGCACCGGCTCGGACGGTTTCGCGATTGAAGCCGCCTCCTGCAGGGCGCGGATGCGGTCTGCCAAGGTGAGCGTTCCCGCTCTAGCACCGACCGGCGCCTCTTTGGCCAGCGCCGCGTCGATCGGTGATCCCGGCCCTTCCAGAACCCGCGTCATATGCACCATCTGCGCGGCGATCTGCGCGAGTTCATCCCTCAGCCCGGCACCACCAGACGGAGCAGCTTCGCCGTCCCCGACAGGCTGCTGACGAAGCCGGTCGTTCTCCGCCGCCAGCGAAAGAAGCTGCGCTTCCAGCCTGTCGCGATCCGCTTCGAGCCGCGCCAGAACCGCATCGCCGGGCTTGAATGCGGAAGACGACTGGGGCGTCATATCCGCCACTTCGGCTTCAAGGCGCATCGCCGTTGCCTGCACTTGCGTCAATTCCAGCCGAAGCTCCTCTTCCGTTAGTTCGGCGCGTCGCAGGTCCCGACGCAGTTGCGCGATTTCCTTGGATGACGCATCCGGACCAGCCTCGATCTCGGCCTGCGCCGCCGCGTCGCTATCGGCAACTGGGGCGCTCTCGCTGCCGCGCAGCTGGCTGATCGTCCTATCCCGGCGCGCAATCGTTTCCTCACGATCCGACAGATCACGCAGCAAGCGCTCGAGCTTGCTTTCGAGATCGGCGACCTTGCGCCGCTCGGTCTTCAGGTCTTCGCCGACGCGTCGTTCGGCAGCCGACTGCTCGCGCACCTTCTGCTCGTTTTCTCCCCGCGCGGCGCGCAACTGCGTCACCGTCGCGCTCAACCTGTCGATCTCGGCATCGCGTGCCACAAGATCGATCTGGCGATTGCTCGCCAGCAGGCTGGCTTCATCCTTAAGGCGGCTGAGTTCCTCATAGGCGAGGCTACGGTCAGCAAGATTGCGCTCGGCTGCGGACAGCTTTTCCTTCAAGCCAGCCAACATCTCCCGTTCGCTGGCCAGTTGCCCTTCCAGATCGGCGATCGTGACGTCGCGCGCGGCAACGGCCGCACTTCTGTCGGCGCTCGCCTGTTCGGCCGTCTTCAGCTGCGCCGTCAGCCGGGCGACCTCGACGGAGCGTTCATTCGCTTTGCTCTTCTGCGACTTCGCATCGGCTTCGACGCGGCGCACCTCGACGGCGTACTCGGCACGCACACGGTCGCGCTCCGCCTGCATTTCGTTCAGGCTCATCGGCAGGGTCGCTTCCAGGCGCTGGCGCGTCAGCCGTTCCGCACGACGGCGAAAGGCCGGCGCGATCAGGATGGCGAGCAAGCCTGCAACGAGGAACCCAAGAATGAAGGCTAGGATGGACTGGATGACCACGGAAACGCCGAACCGGTGAACTCGGAATCACTGTGCCACGGAGGGGCGATTGAAATCCACCTCTGGACCTGAGGAAAGCGCGGTCCGGTTAATGGTCAGAACGGGTTCCAGGTCGGCTGCGAGGTCAGCTTGAGATAGCCGACATTGACGCCGAGACGTGCGCCCACGCCGGTGCGAACCGGCACAAGGAGGATGGGACCGTTCTTCAGCACGTTGAAGCCGAGGCCAGCCAGCACATAGGCGGAGCCGGCGACGCCGCCGTAGCGCTTGTAAAGGCTGTTCACGTCATCGAGGTTGTAAACCAGCACCATGGTGCGCGAGCCCTGCCCGCCAAAATCCCAGCCGACGGAAGGGCCCTGCCAGAACACCTTATGATCGCCGGCATTCTTGGTGAACAGCGTGCCTTCGCCATAAGTGACGCCGCCAACCAGTGCGCCCGATCCTTCTTCGCCCAGCACATAGCCGTTGGGCAGGCCATAGGACGAGAAGATTTTCTCGATCACCGTGGCCATGCCACCGGACGCTTCGCCAAAGAACTTGTGGCCGGAATCGACGATTTCGTCAGCCGTGTATGTGTCCTGCGCTTGGGCGCGTGGCGCGGCGCTGAGCGCGAGACCCACGGCAAGGGAGAGCATTCCCAGCTTGGTCATCAGGTGTTTCGCAAACGACAAGAGCATGCGTTTATCTCCTGTTGGAAGCCGTTTCGGCTTCAATCATTGCCTTCACCGCCCGCAGCGCAAACGCCGCAAGCATGTCCTGATCCGGGACGCTACGCCGCAATCCTTTTTCAACCATTAAGATGCATGATTTCTTCACCATAACTGTCGGCTGCCTGGCGCTGTCTCCCAAAAGAGACAACGGCTTTGGCTTGCGAACATGTCGGAATGCCGCGAAGTAGCGGGAACAAACGCATTTGATTCGAATGCGATCAGATTTGGGGATGCATCATGGCTGAGCTTGTAACGCTGTCGGCACCGGATCTTGCAGCGCTGCTGTGCAGCCGCGTCTGCCACGACATCATTTCGCCGGTCGGCGCCATCAACAACGGCCTGGAACTGCTGGACGAAGGCGGTGCCGATGAAGATGCGATGAACCTCATTCGCACCAGCGCGCGCAACGCTTCTGCCCGTCTGCAATTTGCTCGCATCGCGTTCGGCGCCGCCGGTTCGGCGGGCATGCAGATCGATACCGGCGATGCGCAAGCGGTGGCTACAGCCTATCTCGCCAATGAAAAGCCGGATCTGGTGTGGAACGGCCCTCGCGCCCTCCTCCCTAAGAACCAGGTCAAGCTGCTGCTCAACCTGATCCTGATCTCCATCGGCACCATCCCGCGCGGCGGCAAGATCACAGTCACGCTGGAAGATACCGATGCCAAGCCGCGCTTCAGCCTGGCTTCGGCCGGCCCGATGGTGCGTGTACCTCCAAAATTCCTGGAACTGCATAGCGGCGGCCGCCCCGAAGAGCCGATCGACGCCCACTCGGTGCAGCCCTATTATACACTGCTCCTGGCCAAGGAAGCCGGCATGGAAATCTCGATCCGTACGACGCCGGAAGAAATCCTGCTGACCGCAAGCTGATCAGAGAGCTACTCGCGAGATCACTAAAGTTCTCGCGAGTGCTTTACCGTTTTCTCCATACAAGCCGCCTAGTTTCCGTCCTGCGGAAAGTCACGCCGGCGGGGAAGACGGCAATGAAGCGGTGCATGATTGTCGACGCATCCGACGTAATCCGGAAAGTCGCGAAACGTATTCTGGAAAGCGAAGAGATGCTGGTGGCCGAAGCGGCCAGCGGCCGTCAAGCGCTCGATCTCTGCGCCAATGACATCCCGGACATTATTCTGGTCGACTGCAAACTGCCGGACATGGCGGTGGTCGATTTCGTGCGCATGGTCGGCGCGAACGAAAAGAAGTCGCAGGTTATCGTCTGCCTCACCAAGTTGGATATTGGTGCCATCATGCGCGCCAAACGCGCCGGCGCCCAGGGCTATCTACTGAAGCCTTTCAACCGCTCCCAACTGATGCAGTGCCTTCGTCACAGCTTCTACGCCACACGCGCGCGCTCGGCACTATCGGCGGCTTGAAGCCAGACAACAGAAACAAAAAACCCGGCCAGACGCCGGGTTTTTCGATCGGTTTTAGGCGATCAGCAATCAGGCGCTGACGCGAACATCCTCGGGCTCGCGCAGCACGTAACCGCGGCCCCAGACCGTTTCGATGAAGTTCTGGCCGCCGGATGCGTGATCGAGCTTCTTGCGCAGCTTGCAGATGAAGACGTCGATGATCTTCAGCTCTGGCTCGTCCATGCCGCCATACAGGTGGTTCAGGAACATTTCCTTGGTGAGCGTCGTGCCCTTGCGCAGCGAGAGCAGTTCCAGCATCTGATATTCCTTGCCGGTCAGATGCACGCGCTGGCCGCCGACTTCCACTGTCTTCGCGTCAAGATTGACGATCAGGTCCCCTGTGGTGATGACCGACTGTGCGTGGCCCTTCGAGCGGCGAACGATCGCGTGAATGCGCGCTACCAGCTCGTCCTTGTGGAACGGCTTGGTCATGTAGTCGTCGGCGCCGAAGCCGAGGCCGCGAACCTTGTCCTCGATGCCGGCCATGCCGGACAGGATCAGGATCGGCGTCTTGACCTTGGACAAGCGCAGCGTGCGCAGAACCTCGTAACCCGACATGTCAGGCAGGTTCAGGTCCAGCAGAATGATGTCGTAATCGTAAAGTTTGCCGAGATCGACGCCCTCTTCACCGAGGTCGGTCGTATAAACATTGAAGCTCTCGGACTTCAGCATCAGCTCGATGCTTTGTGCGGTTGCACTGTCGTCTTCAATCAGCAGAACACGCATCTAGATCCCCTTCTTCGCCGCCACTTTGCGCTCGACCGATGTTCACCCGAACATGGCAGCGACCGCCGTTAAGAAAGCTGACACCGAATGGTTAACAAAACCTAATCCCGCATGGCAAGCGGTAACCGATTTTGCAACATTTCGGCACAAGCCGTTGCAACCAAACATTAATAAGCGAGCAAGACAGTCATCCACCAAATGAGCTTTCACCGCTAAGTGATTCAGGAGACTCGATGTTTCCGACCCATTAGGATCGTCGCATCTTTTTTTACCCGCCCTTAAGTCCTTGGCCCTATGATTAACAATGCCCGTAAACGAAAGGTTACCGGGCGGGGAAAAGATTACGATTTCGTTTCCTGTCGCCCCATTTCCTGTCACCAGGCTACGGGCTGCAGACTAGGCATGGAGTGTTGCGCGAACCTTGCTCGTCCCCGGACGGCGGTCGCCGCCAAGGAGTATCCGAGTATGAAGTCCCGCGAGAATCTCGTCAGGCTTAAGCGGTTTCAGGTCAATGAGAAGCGCCGTCAAATGGCGCAGCTCGACATGATGATCGCTGAATTCGACCGTATGGCGACCGAGCTCGACCTTCAGATCGCCGCTGAAGAAAAGAAAGCCGGCATCACGGATACCAACCATTTCGCTTATCCGACTTTCGCCAAGGCCGCACGCCAGCGCCGCGACAACCTCAAGAATTCACAGTCCGATCTGGCTCAACAGAAGAGTGCCGCCCAGGCGCAGCTTTCGGAAGCCGAGATCGAGCTGGAACGCGCCGAGATGCTCGAGTCGCGCGATGGCCGTGGCGGCCGCGAGATCGAGCCGCAGATCGCCAGCGCCATGATCGGCTGATCGAACCAGCTTCAACCTAATTCAAAACATGAAGGCAGCCGCACAACCGGCTGCCTTTTTTCTGTTTAAGCTGCCAGCAGAACGAAAAAAGGCGACCCGAGGCCGCCTTGTCTTCTTTCCGTCCAGTTTGGCGCTTAATGCCGGTATTGCTGGATCCGAGTGGTCCGCAATCCCGCGAGCCCATATTCATCGATGGAAGCCTGCCAGGAGAGAAATTCCTCCGTGGTAAGCTTATAACGCGTACATGCTTCCTCAAGGCTGAGAAGCCCGCCGCGAACGGCTGCCACAACCTCGGCCTTACGCCGGATCACCCAGCGCCGCGTGTTCGTCGGCGGCAAATCCGCTATCGTCAGCGGGCTGCCGTCCGGCCCGATGACATATTTGACACGCGGGCGAATAAGATCGGTCATCCGTACTCTCTACACTCAACTCAAAGACCTAATCGAACCCAGGTTATCGGCTCTGCCTTAAATTTTGCCTAAACCTGAGCATAGCTTGCCAAGCGACTATGAAGTTTCGCTTACCTAATTTGCGCGGACTTAAATTGAGCTTTAGCAACTGCGCGTCAGGGCGGCTTCTGTCTCGCTCTTTGAAGCGAGTGAAGCGACCGGCCGTTCAGGGTAGCGCTTCCAGCCTCGGCCCCTTATACTGAGAAAGAGAACCGCGCGGCCCTGCCCGCATATCGAACCAAGGGATGCAGTTTGCGATGAACAGCTTGGATCTTCCCGGCCGTCCGGAAGACACGCGGGTTGTTGTGGCCATGTCTGGTGGCGTCGACTCTTCCGTGGTTGCCGCCATCCTCAAGCGCGAGAACTACGACGTCGTGGGCGTCACCTTGCAGCTTTACGATCATGGTGCCGCGACGCATCGCGCAGGCTCCTGCTGTGCGGGGCGGGATATCGACGATGCCCGCCGCGTTTGCGAAACGCTCGGCATTCCCCATTACGTGCTGGATTACGAAGCCCGCTTTCGCGAAGCCGTCATCGACCCCTTCGCGCAAAGCTATGCCGCCGGCGAAACGCCGATCCCCTGCGTGTCCTGCAACCAGACCGTCAAGTTCGCCGACCTGCTTGCCACCGCCCAGGATCTCGGCGCCGAAGCGCTGGCCACCGGCCATTACATCCGCAGCCGCGCCAATGGTGCGCATCGCGCCATGTATCGTCCCGTCGACGGCGACCGCGACCAGAGCTACTTCCTGTTCGCCACGACACAGGCGCAGATCGATTACCTGCGCTTTCCGCTCGGCGGCATGTCCAAGCCAGATGTGCGCAAGATCGCCGAAGAGATGAACCTGTCGGTCGCTACCAAGCAGGACAGCCAGGACATCTGCTTCGTGCCGCAGGGCCGCTACAGCGACATCATCGCCAAGCTGCGCCCTGAGGCTGCCAGCCCCGGCGACATCGTCCACATCGACGGCCGAGTGCTTGGCCGCCATGAAGGCATTCTGCGCTATACCATCGGCCAGCGCCGCGGTATCGGCGTGGCAACCGGCGAACCGCTTTTTGTCGTGCATCTCGATGCCGAACATGCGCGTGTCGTGGTCGGCCCTCGGGAGGCGCTGGCAACCCGCAAGATCTACCTGCGCGCCACCAACTGGCTGGGCGACGAGCCGCTCGATGCGATCCCCGCTGAAGGTCTCTCCATCTACGCCAAGGTCCGCTCGACTCGCCCGCCACGTCCGGCAATTCTGCACGTGGATAAGAATCAGGTCATCGTCGAACTCGCCGACGGCGAGTCAGGCATCGCGCCGGGTCAGGCCTGCGTGTTCTATTCCGACGATACCGACGACTCACGCGTGCTCGGAGGCGGTTTTATCGAGCGCTCGGAACGCGACGCCGATGCCGAGCGGATGCTCGCTCAACTCGCCTCGATTCCATACCGATCCGTCGCGTAACATAGCCGTTCTGCGCTACCATAGAGGCAAAATACCAGCTAATTAGGCCGCCATATTGCGCTTTTTGACCGCGCTTTAGCGCGCCATATCCTGCCGTCGGTCATGCACAACGGTCCCGGCCGTCAGCATCCGCAACACGCGGATCGCCTCCTCGCCATCGGTCCGCGGCGTTTCCCGCGTGTTGATGCAGTAGATGAAATGCTCGAGTTCCCGCGTCAGCGGAAGCCCCTCGCCCACCGCGACATAGCTCGGTTCGTTGGCCGTAAACGCCCAGTGTCCGCTGTCCTGCCAGACCGCATGACGATAAACCGCCAGCTTGCGCGCCCAGGCCTCGCCATCATCAAACACCGCCATCGCCTTGGTGCCGACCACGGTCAAACGGCGTTCCCGATAGGGGTTGAGCCGCGAGGCGAACAGATGGCTCCGCACGCCGCTGGCAAACCGCATATGCACATGTGCGAAGTCGCTGAGGTGATCCAGCAGCGCCGCCCCCTCGCCGCGAACCTCGACCGGCTCTTCGCCCGTGATCGCCAGGATCATCGAGAGATCATGCGGCGCCAGATCCCAAAGTGCATCGTTTTCAGTGTGAAACTTACCCAGACCAAGCCGGTGCGAATGAATGTATTTAATTTCACCCAGCTCTCCGGCGCCGATCAGCGCCATGAGTTGTTCAAACGCCGGATGAAACCGCAGCACATGTCCCACCATGAACACCCGGCCATTGTCCTGTGCGGCTGCAACAGCGCGCTCTGCGTCCGGCACCGTCAGCGCAATCGGCTTTTCAACCAGCACATCCTTGCCCGCCTGCACCGCGCGAATGGCGTTCTCGGCATGAAACTGCGGAGGCAGCGCCATGACCACGGCATCGACATCGGACCGGTCGAACAGCTCGGCCGGATCGATCGCCAAACAATCCTGCTCGGCCGCAAACCCTTCCGCCCGCGCCGGATTGGCATCTGCCACGGCATGCAAGGCGCCAAGCGACTTCAAAGTGCGGATATGATTGGAGCCCCAATAGCCGCAGCCAAGCACGGCGATACGCGGTTTCATGATGATCGACCTGCCTGAACTTGGAAAACGAGAGGTTGGCAACGAACAGGTAGGTCGTCAGCCCGGTGAAACTATCTTGTCCCGGACATATTCGCCCGCCTAACCGAACTCAACCCCGCAGGCACGAAGCTGAGCTTATGCCGAGGTCACAAAAGCCTACGGTCAACGCCGATTGTTGATGTGTAGACAGCCAAACGCTTGCTTCCGAACGCACATGATCCGCCCGAACCTGGATGTTCCATGCAAATCGATCCAAACCCCACCTCTTCGCTTGACACCCAACGAACTGCCGCCCTATATCCCGCCCGTCTTCGCGGGCAGCGGCCTTATGAACCGCAGCATCTGAACCGCGCGTGGCGGAGTAGCTCAGTTGGTTAGAGCAGAGGAATCATAATCCTTGTGTCGGGGGTTCGAATCCCTCCTCCGCTACCATCAGATCATTCATCAATCGCTTGATCCCTGATTTGGTCGCTACGTCTTGGACACACTACTTTGCTTTGGACCAATCCAGACCAAAAGTTTAAGTCTCGGAGACAAGTTCAAAACCGAGACTAGCAGCCAGATGGCAGCTGGACGCTCAATAAACTTGAAGAGCTTCTTAACCGGTGTGCTTCATGAGGTTGCTCAGACCCGTGCTATCATCGGCTGCTCTGTTGCCGAGGGTGATTGTCATTCGCTCACGGCAGTCGCGTCCGGAAGCGGATTGACTGGAATGATCGGCACATTGCCTTTCCCGTCGCCAAGCGCCGCAGCAAGCTCAACGCGCGCGCCGTTGACCAAAGCCTCCATCGAAAGCCGTGCTTTCTTCGCATCGCGCATCCGAATGGCGTCTAGCACCGCCCGATGAACATCCAGCGCCTGTTCGTGAGACTGACTGGCCCTATTAGTGATCCGGAAGCTTGCAAGAAGTGCAGCACCGATCGCGGTAATGAATTGCTTGAACACCCAATTGCCCGAAGCATTGATGATGGCGGCGTGGAAGCGCAGATCCGCCTGGCTCCAGGCATCCGTATAAAGCGAATGCGCAGAGGCCATCTCATCGAAGGCCTCCGCGATCGCCATGATCTCTCGCGTGCTTGCATTCTGCGCAGCGGCTTCCGCCGCGGCGGGCTCCAGCACTAACCGGGCATCGATGAGTGATCGGTAGAAACGATCATCCTTTGGATGGCGCATCATCGCATCCAGCACGATCGGATCGAGATAATTCCACTGCTCACGCGGCAGAACCACTGTGCCGGCTCGTGTTCGAGAGCGGACAATCCCTTGTGCAACCAGATGCTGCATACACTCACGCAGGGCTGTGCGGCTGACACCGTAGTACTCCTTCAGCTCCGCTTCATTAGGAAGAGTCGAACCTTCGGCGATTTGGCCGGAAATGATTCGGTCAACCAATGTATGCAGAAGGTTGTCCGTGACAGGACGTCGGCCCCCTTTTCCATTGATCTGAACGTTTTCCTTGATCGAGCGCACCTCTGTCCCCAGCCACTTACCTCTCAGCGGGAACTATACGAACATCATCCGCAAAAATAAATCATACCGAATTTGACAATAAATCGGATTTAATTCTTACTGCGCTTGGGAGGTGCGGGAGGAGGAACCCTGCGATTTGGTGGCTTCACTGCCGCGGCCGTCTAGCCGCAGCGGATGCAGCACGTCGTCGGTCATCCACCCTGCAGCACAAGTGTGCAGGCGCCGGTTTTTTTCCGGATGGCGAGTTCGATACGCATGAAGATCACCAAGCTAACGACCTATATCGTGCCGCCGCGCTGGCTGTTTCTGAAGATCGAAACAGATGACGGCGTTGTCGGCTGGGGCGAGCCGGTGGTTGAAGGCCGCGCACTGACGGTTCAGGCGGCGGTGCACGAGCTTGAAGACTATTTGATCGGCAAGGACCCGTTTCTGATCGAAGATCATTGGCAGGTCATGTACCGCGCCGGTTTTTACCGGGGCGGTTCGATCCACATGTCAGCTATAGCTGGCATCGATCAGGCGCTGTGGGACATCAAGGGCAAAGCGCTTGGCCAACCCGTCCATTCCCTGCTCGGCGGGCAGGTCAGAGACCGGATCAAGGTCTATTCCTGGATCGGAGGCGACCGTCCTTCAGATGTGGCACGAAACGCTCAAGATGTTGTTGCTCTCGGCTTCAAGGCCATCAAGCTCAACGGCTCCGAAGAGATGCAGATCGTCGATACGAACGAAAAGGTCGACAAGGCAGTCGAAACGATCGCCATCATACGCGAGGCGGTGGGGCCGCACATCGGTATCGGTGTGGACTTCCACGGTCGTATCCACAAGCCGATGGCAAAGGTCCTCGCCAAGGAACTCGAGCAATTCAAGCTGATGTTCATCGAGGAGCCGGTTCTTTCTGAAAATCGTGAAACACTGAAGGAAATCGCCAACCATTGCTCGACTCCGATCGCTCTCGGGGAGCGACTGTACTCGCGATGGGACTTCAAGCAGGTCCTGTCCGATGGCTATGTAGACATCATTCAGCCTGACCTGTCCCACGCCGGCGGCATCACGGAATGCCGCAAGATCGCGGCCATGGCAGAAGCTTATGACGTGGCCCTTGCTCCGCATTGCCCGCTCGGTCCGATCGCTCTCGCCGCCTGTTTGCAGGTCGATGCCGTCAGCTACAACGCCTTCGTTCAGGAGCAGAGCCTCGGCATCCACTATAACGAGGCGAACGATATTCTCGATTACATCTCGAACAAGGATGTTTTCGCTTACGCGGATGGCTTTGTCGCCATTCCTCAGGGGCCGGGACTCGGCATTGAAGTGGATGAGGAATACGTTGTGGAGCGGGCCCGCGAAGGTCATCGCTGGCGTAATCCACTTTGGCGCCATGCGGATGGGAGCGTCGCAGAGTGGTGAGGAGATGGCTGCCGCTCTGGCGATGGGGAGATTGAGGCGTCGCTCAAAGCGACGTCTTCGATGCCGGAGGATCATGAATGATCATCCGTATTGGGTGGAGAGACCACCATTTTGTATGGAACCATGGGAGAGGTCCAATGAATGGTAAAATGATCAAATTGGCAGGCGCCTTGGCACTCGCCATGTTCGCAACGGCAGCAAGCGGCACGATTGCTGCCGCGCAGGAATTTAAAGCCAAACTCGGCCACGCCATGCCGCAGGAGCATCCGCAGGCCGTGGCGCTTACCAAGTTTGCTGAACTTGCAGGCCAATACACGGACGGCCGGGTCAAGGTCACCGTTTACCACGGCAGCATGCTGGGCGGCGACGACAAGATGCTGCAGTCGACCCAGAGTGGCACACAGGAAATGTTCTACGGCTCGCTGGCACCGATCGCCGGCAAGATCAAGGAAGTTCAGGTTTTCGACTTCCCGTTCCTGTTCGGAAACATGAAGGAAGTAGACGCAGTCTTCTTGGGTCCTATCGGCCAGAAGCTGATGGACAAGCTCGAACCGCACAACCTTCACGGCGTCGCCTGGGGTGAGACCGGATTCCGTCAGCTTTCCAACAACAAACATGAAGTGAAGACCGCCGACGACATCAAGGGACTGAAGGTTCGCGTGATGCAGAACCAGGTTGCCCTCGATAGCTGGAAGGCAATCGGCGCCAACGCTCTGCCAATGTCCTACGCCGAAGTCTTCACGGCACTGGAAACCGGCGCTCTCGATGGTCAGGAAAACCCGTACATCCACATGTACGCCAACAAGATCTACGAAGTGCAGAAGTTCGGAACGACCACGAACCATGTTTACACGCCCTGCATCCTCGTGACCTCGAAGAAGTTCTGGGAGCAGCTGACACCTGCCGATCAGGAGGCGATCGTCAAAGCTGGCAAGGAGTCCATGGTGTTCCTGCGCCAGCTGATGGATGAAGGCAACGCCAAGGTTGTCGCTGATCTTGAGGCGCAGGGTATGAAAGTTCAGGAATTGCCGGAGGCCGAGCTCGCCAAGCTCCGCGCCGCAACCCAACCCATCATCGAGAAGTACAAGCCCGTGGTGGGTGCCGAACTCGTTGACGAGATCCAAGCGACGATCGCCAAAGTGCGCGCCGAGCAATAATCCTCGCGCGCCATGGGTCCGGCTTTTCCCTTCCGGGAAGGCCGGACCATCAAGATCACGTCCCGATATCACGCCTTTGGGGAACGCTTATGATGTCCCGAATCCTGTTCGGCACGCTTGAGAAGCTGCTTATGATCGCGCTTGCGCTGATGGTCATCATGATCTTTGGCAATGTCGTGCTGCGCTATGGCTTTAATTCCGGCATCACGGAGTCGGAGGAACTGTCGCGCTTTATTTTCGTATGGCTGATCTTCATCGGCGCCTTCCTCACATTGCGCGACCGCGCGCATCTGGGCGTCAACAGTCTGGTGCGCGCAATGCCTTTCAAGGCGCAGCGCCTCGTCCGCATCGGCGGTGACTTGGCGACGCTTCTGTGCTGCTACCTGCTTGGCCTCGGTGCATGGCGCCAAACGGTCGATAATCTTGAAAATTTCTCGCCTGTCGCCGGGGTTCCCCTGGGGTGGGTGTATGTCTCCTGCGTGCTCTGCTGCATCGGCATGGCCGTTCTTCTCCTTCGTTCGATCTTCGAGGTCGCCACCGGCAAGGTGCGTGATGAGGAGATCTTCGCCAGCAATGCCGACGGGCTTGTCGAGTAAGCGGCCGAGGGGGCAAGACACATGACAATTTTCGTTTTCGTCGGCTCACTCTGCGGAGCCATGCTGCTGGGTATTCCGGTCGCCTTCTCTCTTCTGATCTGCGGCGTGGTCCTGATGATACATCTGGACATCTTCGACGTGCAGATCCTTGCAGAGAACGTGCTGGACGGTGCCAACAATTATCCGCTGATGGCGCTGCCGTTCTTCGTCCTTGCTGGCGAAATCATGAATGCCGGTGGCGTTTCTAAGCGCATCGTCAACGTGGCGATTGCCGCAGTTGGCCACTTTCGCGGCGGTCTCGGCTATGTTGCCGTGTTTGCGGCGCTCATCCTAGCCGCGATCTCCGGCTCGGCCATCGCCGACTGTGCAGCACTTGCCGCCGTCGTCATACCGCTGATGCGTCGATCCGGGTACCCGGTGCCACTATCTGCCGGCCTCATTTCCTCTGCCGGTATTGTTGCACCACTGCTTCCACCATCGATCCCGTTCGTGGTGTTTGGTGTGGCTGCCGAGCTCTCTGTAACCCGCCTTTTCATGACGGGAATTGCGCCGGGCCTGATGATGGCCGCCACGCTGATGGTCACGTGGTATTTTTATGCACGCAAAGACGAGCGAATGGCATCGGACCATACGTTTGATATGTCGCGTCTCTTGAACGCGCTAAAGGAAGGCGTGTGGGCGCTTGTTCTGCCGGCCATCATCATTGGCGGCATGAAGACCGGCATTTTCACGCCCACCGAAGCTGGTGTCGTTGCGGTCGTCTACGCTTTCCTGATTGGCATGTTCGTCTACGGTGAGCTCAAGATCTCGGTCGTTCCGTCCCTGCTCTTGCAGGCGGCGAAAACCGCCAGCACGATCATGTTCCTCGTTGCGGCGGCTTATGTCTCGGCCTGGCTCATCACGGTTGCGAACATTCCGCAGGAAATCGGCGAATCGCTCGCGCCATTCATGGAAAACAAGATCCTCTTCATGTTCATGTTGATGGTCATTGTGTTCCTGGTCGGCACCGCGCTCGACCTCACCCCGACGATCCTGATTCTCACTCCGGTGATGATGCCGCTCGTGAAGCAGGCGGGCATCGATCCCTATTATTTCGGGGTAATGTTCATGATGAACAACGCGATCGGCCTCATCACACCGCCGGTGGGCACCGTCCTGAACGTCGTTTCGGGCGTGGCACGTGTGGAACTGGATCAGGTCATCAAGGGCATGCTGCCCTTCCTGATCGCTTATACCGTGTTGCTGTTCACCTTCGTGCTCTTCCCCGCGTTGATCACAGTGCCAGCAAGCTGGCTTCGCTGACGATTCACCGAAGGGCGGGCTTAGCGGCCCGCCTTCCCTACCTTTCACTTTGTCTCGTGGCGACGCCGATGTCTTTCAAGCAGCTTTTCAATCTTTCCAGGCGCACGGCGCTCATCACAGGCTCCACGCGCGGTCTTGGGCTTTCCTATGCTGAGGGTCTCGCAGATGCTGGCGCACACGTGATCATCAACGGCACGCGCCCTGAAGGCGTAACTGAAGCCACCGCGAAGCTCGCAGAGAAGGGCCACAGTGTTTCCGGTCTGCATTTTGACGTCGGCAGTGAGGGCTCTGTCGTCGACGCTTTCGAATCCTTCGACAGACAAGGCTTGGAAATCGACATCCTCATCAACAATGCCGGCATCCAGATCCGCAGGCCGATGGTCGATCTCGGTGTCGAAGACTGGCAGAAGGTATTGGACGTTAACCTCACCGGCTCGTTCATCATTGCTCGCGAGGCCGCCAAGCGGATGATCGCCCGCGGGCGTGGCGGCAAGATTGTCAACATCGCTTCACTGGTCAGCGCCGCAGGCCGCGCCACTGTTGCGCCTTATACCGCGTCCAAGGGCGCGATCACCGCCATCACCCGCACCATGGCGGTTGAGTGGGCGCCGCACAACATCCAGGCGAATGCGATCGGCCCCGGCTACATCCTGACCGACATGAACCAGGCGCTGATCGACAACAAGGAGTTCGATGCTTGGGTACGCGCTTCCAATCCGAGCGGCCGCTGGGGCAAGCCGGAAGAACTGGTGGGCACAGCCATTTTCCTGTCGAGCAGCGCGTCCGACTACATCAACGGCCAAACGCTTTACGTGGACGGCGGCTGGCTCGCCCAGCTCTGATCGCCTGCATCCCCAATCCAGAGCCTCTAGGACCTAATTATGAAAGCCGTTGTCCTTCACAAGGAGCATGATCTCAGGGTCGAGGAACGCGACATTGGCGAACCAGGACCGGGCGAAGTGCGTATCCGTGTGAAGGCCGGCGGCATTTGCGGGTCTGACCTTCACTATTTTCACCATGCCGGCTTCGGAACCGTTCGGGTGCGTGAACCCATGATCCTCGGACATGAAGCGTCGGGAGAGGTTGCCGCGATCGGTGCAGACGTCAGCAATGTTGTGGTCGGCCAGCGCGTCGCCATCAATCCAAGCCGTCCGTTGGGCAATTGCGAATTCATACAAGAGGGACAACGCCAGCACGCTATGGACATGCGGTTCAACGGCTCCGCCATGCGCTTTCCACATGTGCAAGGCCTCTTTCGCGAAGAGATCGTTGTCGAAGCTGAACAGGCCGTGCCCGTCGCCGCCGATACGCCGTTCGAAGAAGCGGCTTGCTGCGAACCGCTCGCCGTGTGCTTACACGCCATCACCCAAGCTGGTTCGCTGGTCGGCAAGCGCGTGCTTGTCACCGGTACCGGCACGATCGGCTGCCTAACCATTCTCGCCGCCCGGTTTGCAGGCGCAACCGAGATTGTTGCCACCGACGTTTCCGACCCTGCTCTTGCAATCGCAAAGTCCGTCGGTGCCGATACCGTTGTCAATGTGGCCACTCAGCCTGAGGGACTTGCTTCTTACGCAGAAGGGAAAGGCCAATTTCATGTCGCCTTCGAGTGCTCGGGCAACGGCGCAGTCCTAGCCGGCTTGCTGCAAGTCGTCCGTCCGCGCGGCACCATCGTTGTTGTTGGCATGGGCAATCACGTAACGCTGCCAATCAGCGCCATCGTCACCAAGGAGCTTGTCGTACGGGGCACTTTCCGCTTCGACGTAGAGTTTGCCTGGGCGGCAAAACTGATCTCTGAACGCCGCATCGACGTGCGCCCGCTTCTGACCGCGCGGGTCCCGATGGACCAAGCCGTTGAGGCATTCGAACTTGCGAGCGACCGAACAAAGTCGATGAAGGTTCATCTGGTTTTCTGACCAAATCTAGAGCTGGCAGCGCGCTTCGGCATAGAGGGAAAGTTCATGAAGATCACAGCGGTTGAAACCGTGCGCATCGACGAGCGGGAGAACCTTCTTTGGGTTCTAGTCCATACGGATGAGGGGCTCACCGGTCTTGGGGAAACATTCTACGGCGTAAGCGCGGTTGAAGCACATGTCCACGAGTTCATCGCGCCACGGGTGATAGGCCGCGATCCTTTAGAGATCGATCTGCTTGCTCAGGATCTGGTGGGCTATATCGGCTTCCGCTCATCCGGTGCGGAAGTACGCGGCAACTCGGCTTTCGATATCGCGCTTTGGGATATATTCGGTAAGGCAACGAACCTTCCAATCGCACAGCTTCTCGGCGGCTTCACGCGCAAGGAGATCCGTACCTACAACACCTGTGCTGGCACCGATTACGTCAAGCGCAATACGGGACAGAACACCGCAAATTACGGGCTGACTGCAGGGACGTCCTATGACGATCTGAACAGCTTCCTGAACACCGCGGACGACCTGGCGCATTCCCTGCTTGAAGAAGGGATTACGGCAATGAAGATCTGGCCGTTCGATGCCGCAGCGGAGAAAACACGCGGGCAATATATTTCTTTGCCGGACCTCAAGCTGGCGCTCGCCCCGTTTGAAAAGATCCGGAAGGCGGTGGGCGACAAGATGGACATCATGGTTGAGTTCCACTCCATGTGGCAGCTCCTTCCGGCCATGCAGATCGCGAAAGCCTTAGAGCCCTACCAGACCTTCTGGCACGAAGACCCTATCAAGATGGACAGTCTTTCGGACCTGAAGCGCTACGCCGAAGTCTCCCCTGCCCCGATCTCTGCATCCGAAACACTGGGATCACGCTGGGCTTTCCGTGACCTCCTCGAAACCGGCGCCGCCGGTGTGGTCATGCTCGATGTTGGCTGGTGCGGTGGCATCTCGGAAGCACGCAAGATCGCCTCAATGGCGGAAGCCTGGCATCTCCCGATTGCTCCCCATGATTGTACCGGACCCGTCCTGCTTGCTGCGTCGACACATCTCTCGCTGAATGCACCGAATGCCCTGATCCAGGAGAGCGTTCGCGCCTTCTACCGCACGTGGTACCGCGACCTCGTAACGGCTCTTCCACAAGTAAGAGACGGGATGATCACCGTGCCACCGGGTCCCGGTCTTGGTTTGGAATTACATCCTGATCTCGATCAGGTTTTCACTGTTACGCGCCGCAAATCAGATGCGTCGAGCCGCTAATCATTGTGGAAGTCGAAAGTCGATTACGGCTATAAAGGGAACGTCTTTTTCTGCTCATCAAGGTGCAAAGCAGACAGTCAAACGGGCGCTCGCGATCAGAGCTAAATTGCTGTCGGGTATCATCAGCCTAAGCCAAAACTAAAGGCAACCAAATTGAACGAGCTTACATTTGGTTGCGAGGTATGTGGACACTTCGCTCGCGGGAGAAAACGCGGCGTTCGCCGTGGAAGGCCTCCCTTCGCTCCGTGACGATCCATTCAGTCTCAGTGCAGGACATCCGCATTGAACCGACGGACCTTGTTTCCCAGTCCTCGCGCTTCGCGGTGCATGTGTAGTGGGCTTCGGCTTTCATTGACAATGGGTCGCCTTGCTTGATCGACCAAACCTGGTCCACGGTGTCCCGCGTCGCCAAGCCATTGCCTGGATGACGGTTCAAACCCGTATCCTCACTGACCTTGTAGCGGGTGACGCCTTCGCGAAGGTCACGCTCGACCGAACGCGTAGAGCAGCCGTCCGCTATGACTTCATAGCGCGGCAGCGGATCTGGATTGGCTGGTTCAGCGACCTCGGCGCGACGATGATCTCCCAGCAAAGGAAGCTCGATTAGGAGCGAAGCGAGGTCAATCATGAGTGTCGCATCGAAAGGCGGCGGCAGTATTGTTGGCCAGTAGGCGCTCGACAGTGAAACCCGCATGCGGTGCCCCGGTGCGAAGCGGTAGCCGCAAGCGTCAAGAACCAGCGTGACTTCGACTGTTTCGTCAGGCTTCAAAGGCTGTGGATGCGCATTTCCGTTTCGGTGGGCTAGATTCAGCACACCATAGGACACGCGCGTGGCCGTTCCGTCCGGATGCACATCCACTAGGCGCACAATAAGGTTTGCAAGGGGCGCGTCACTCGACAATGCGAGGCTCAGCGAGGGTTGGCCAAGCAGAACGTGCTCCGTGTCCAGCACCTGGCTGTCGAACAATAGCGAGCCGGCATCGTCCAGTCGCTGATCCCCCGCCATTTCGGCATCCGGCTTGAGCGTGAACCATTCGCCTGCCGTTGTGCCCGTATCGAGCGGCGATTGTAGGCTCGCTGTTCCCGACGCGCTTGAAGCAGGATCCTGCTGCAGACGTTCAGCGGCATCCAGGCGTAGGGTCAGCTTTTGCGGCTCGGTCCAGGCATCTTTGGAGATCCAGTAGCCGGGATCGGTTTCGCGCCAGCGCGACGGCTTGGGTCCGTCCAGGATGAAGGCTCGAACCTGCGGGAGATCATCTGCGCCGGTGTTCTCGTCACAGAGCCAGCGACGCCACCAGGCGATGGCTTCGGCGTGAAAGTCGGCGCGCGGCTTGGGATAAGCGAAGTGCGGATATTTGTGGACCCATGGTCCAATCAGCGCCTTGGCCTTCGTTGGCATTCCTTCGACTGCCTTCAAGGGCGTGTTGCGGTAGCCGTCGGCCCATCCGGCGATCACGAGCGCAGGAACGGGGAAATCGTCGAAGCTTTCGCAGATGGAGCCCTGGCGCCAGAAATCGTCGCGGCACTGGTGCGAAAGCCAGTCTTCCATGAAGAAGGGCTCGTGCTCCAAGCGCTCCAGCCACATATCGTACCAGCGTTCACCAACGAGTTCCGGGTCAGGTGAACGCGATTGATAGGCGCTCATCGTGACAGCCCAGGAGAACTGCGCCGATAGATGTGCGCCATTCTTATAGTGGATGTCATCGTTGTAGCGGTCGACAGTCGATGCGATGGAGATCACCGCCTTCAGCGAGGGTGGCTTGAGAGCTGCAACCTGCAGGCAGTTGAAGCCGCCCCACGAGATGCCCATCATCCCGACGCCGGCGTTGGACCACGGTTGGCTGGCGATCCATTCTATGATCTCCACCGCGTCCGACAATTCGCGTGGTGTGTATTCCCCGTCGATGACGCCGTCGGACTCACCGGAACCGCGAATATCGACGCGAACCCCTGCAATTCCCGCTGCCGCGACAACCGGATAGGTCGACTCGTCACGCGGAGCGGTCCCATTGCGCTTGCGATAGGGCAAAAACTCCAAAACCGCTGGAACCGGGGCGTCCTTGCTCGCCGTGTCAGGCATCCAGATCCGGGCCGCAAGACGGGTTCCGTCCTTCAGCATGATCCATTCGTTTTCAATGACGTGGAAAGACGTGTCGGTCATGAGATCTCAGCAGGCACGATGAAGTCTAAGGGAACCGATCGCCGTTGGTCGGCGATCGGTGGGCACATGACAGTGCAGGATTAGGTTTCGAGCCAGACCCGGCTAGCTACGCGTCCATTTGACAGGTCGTTGCCGATGTCGTGGACGATGCCCTTCAGCGTCTTGGAGGCGGCGTTCACATAATCATTGAACACAGGCAGGATCAGGCCACCTTCGTCGCGCACCATCACCGCCATGTCACGATACAAGATCCGCCGCTTGGTTTCATCGAGCTCAGCGCGCGCTTTCGCTGCCATGGCATCGAAGTCAGGCCGTTTAAAGCGGGTATCGTTCCATTCCGCGGTCGATACATAGGATGTCGAATAGCGCCCATCCTGCGTCGGACGTCCACCCCAATAGGAAGCGCAGAACGGCTGGACGTTCCATACCTCGGTCCAGTAGCCATCGTTGGGATCGCGCTGCACTTCGAGCTGGATCCCCGCCTTCGATGCGCTCTGCTGGAAAACCTGTGCAGCTTCGACCGCACCCGGGAACGCCGCTTCCGAGGTTCGAAGCAGGATCGGTCCGTCGTGGCCCGACTTCTTGAAATGGAAGGCGGCCTTTTCAGGATCGTAAGCGCGCTGTTCGATGTCGGTTGGCGCAAGCGCGTAGTTGGCGTTCACCGGATAATCGTTGCCGATCGTGCCAAAGCCGCCGACAACCTGCTTTAGGATCGCCTCGCGGTCGATCGCATATTTAAGCGCAAGCCGCAGGTCGTTGTTGTCGAAGGGAGCGGTGTCGCAATGCATCAGGAAGGAATAGAAACCCTTGCCTGCGCTGCGCAAAATCTCGACATTCGGCGCGTTCGAAAGAAGCGAAACGACCTTGGGTTCGATCGTATTAATGAAGTCGACCTGCCCGGCGCTCAACGCGCTGATGCGCGCGGTCGAATCGTTCATCACGGTGATTTCGACGCTGTCGACAAAGCCGCGATCATCACGCCAATCGCTGGTGTTGCGTTCGAAATTCGCGCGAATACCGGGCTCAAAGGCGACGAGCTTGTAGGGGCCGGTGCCGATTGCGGCATTCGGATTGTCTTTGCCGCCGTTTGGCTGGATTTGCAGATGGTAGTCGGTCAGTACCAGTGGCAGGTCGGCATTGCCTTCGGCCAAGGTGATGACAACGTCGCCGGCGCGCTCTTCAATCTGCTTGATGCCCGCCAAGAGGCCAAGTGCGCCGGATTGGGAGCTTTCATCGGCATGGCGTCGCAGCGTGGCGACCACGTCGGCCGGCGTCATCGGCTTGCCGTCATGGAAACTCACGCCCGTGCGGATCTTGAAGGTCCATTCCTTTGCATCCGGCGATGGCGTCCAGGATTCGGCAAGAGAGGGCAGCGCCGCACCGGTTTCCGGATGCGACTCGACCAGCGTATCTCCCCAGCAATGGGCGATAACGAAGAGGACGCTGGCAGAGGCCAGCGCTGGATCAAGCGTATCGGCAGAAGCGCCACCAGCCAGGCCTAGCCGCAGATTGCCGCCGCGCTTTGGCTCCTGCGCCCTTGCAGACACGGTGCTCAAAATCCCTGCCGAAGCAGAAAGGCCAAGCATTGCACTTCCCTGCAAAAAGCCGCGGCGGCTCATGTTGAAAGTCTTTTGCAAATTGTCCATCGGATCCCCTTTTGTTTTGTTTGGCGGGGATTGTGACCCGAGATGCACGCAATACAATTTCGCGGCTTGACGCGGATTTACGCACCTTTACGCTACGATGATGCGCAAGGATCCAACCCACTTTTTTGAGAATTTGAGGTTGGCCTGCAGCACACGAGCATCAATCTCGGATTTGTGTCGTTCGGTTGCCATCAACCGCCAGCAATTCAACCGCTACATCAACGAAAACTGCGAGCCTTCGGCGCATAACCGTTTGCGCATCGCTGCGGCCTTCGGGCTCGATCCCGTCGATTTCGATCTTCCGACGCCGCTCTTTCGACGTAAGCTGGAAGAGGCCAAACGACCGCAACTGATGGACGGTCCGTTGGCAAATGCCTTCCCCGGAAACCCGCAAGCGCTGCGTCCCTATCTCGGCTTCTACCAGACCTGGCATGTCTCGTTGTCGTGGCCGGACAGGATCGTTTGTTCCTGCGCCCACTTGCGTGAAAGTCAGGGACAGGTTCTCGTCACGTCGCTGGAGCGGATCGACGACCTCGAAAGCGGCATTCGGCAACGCTCGCGCTATGTTGGGCTGGCAGCCTTTCAGCGCAACCGCATCTTCCTCACCGAGGTAACGCGCGGCGAAGCGCCGACCTTCGGACAAACGATCCTGATGCCGTTTGAAATCCACCAGCGGCAATATTTACGGGGCCTTACGATGGGGCTGTCGTGGCGAAACGACAATCTTCCTTACGCAACCCGCACGATCTGGCGCCACCGCGGCCTGGAGACCGATCGGCGCGCGCTGTTAAAAAATTGCGGGATTTACTGGACATCCTCCGGTGCGCTTTCCTCGGTCGTTTCGTCTTTTCTGCTGCAGGCTGGATCGTCCATCACCACCCTCGCACGCAGCTGATACGAACTACGCATCGCCGGCGTAATGAACAGACGACGCGGGTGGGCATATAGACCCCATCAGCTCGCGCTCTCCCGAGCCTGATCCTTGATCCAGTTCACGAAAAGCGAGACGTCGCTGCGTTCACTACGCCGCCGGGGCACGACGATGAAGTAACCGTCATGGGTGGGCATGGCGTATGGCGTTATTCGCACGAGCCGCTTCTCTTGGAGAAGACGCTGCACGAGCCGCGACCAGCCGAGGGCGATCCCTTCGCCCATCAGGGCCGCATGAATGCTGTCCATGTAGAAGCTGGTATGCATTCCGAAGTTGGCGGTCGGCACATCGATCGAGAAGGCCGAGAACCATTCGCTCCATCCGACCCATCCCGGCTCATCCGAGTCGGATGACACCAGATTGTAGCGCAGAAGGTCGCCGGGATCGGAAATCGAGCCCATCGCACTGGCATAGTCCGGCGAGCAGACGGGGAATACCTCGTCATTGAACAGGAACTCAGCTTTTCCGTCAGGCCAGGTGCCATGACCATAGCGGATCGATAAGTCCGCTTCGCCACTTTGAGCATTGACCCGTTTATCCTGGGAGATGATCCGAAGCTTGATATTGGGATGCGCGCGGGAAAAGCTTGAGACTCTGGGCAACAGCCATAATTGCGAGAACGAGACGGTTGTTGAGATCACCAACTGTTCCGAGGTGTTGCGACGGGTAATCTCTGCAACACTGTCGGCCAGGATGTTGAAGGCTCCCGTCGAGGCCGTGGATAAGGCACGGCCTTTTTCGGTCAGCTCGATGCGCCTGTGAAGCCGCTTGAAAAGCGGAAAGCCGAGCGCCTCTTCAAGCAGGTGTATCTGACGGCTCACAGCGGCCTGCGTGACCCCAAGTTCTTCGGCCGCCTGCGTAAAGCTGCGCAGGCGCGCGGCGGCCTCGAAGACCATCAGGGCTGTTACTGGTGGTAGCCTTCGTCTGAGACCCGTCACGTCTTGCCTCAAGGAACTTTTGACGCTCTTGTTGCATCAGTTTTCCTGATGTCACGCAACAGCATTCCTGCAGTTGAGCGCTCTTACGAACTGTAGCAGCTTGCTCAAAACTGACTTTAGGGAATGTCATGCTTGACAGAGTAGTACCCACCATCAGTTCACTCTTGAACGCGCGTGCCGCCGGCCACTCGCTTCCAGCGGGGCTCTATATTCGCGACGACGTGTTCGAGGCTGATCTCGACGTCTTCTTCCGCAAGCATTGGATCTGCATCGGGCTTGAATGCGACGTGCCTGAAGCCGGCGATGCGACCGTCATCGATATCGGTGCAAGCAGCCTCATTCTTCTGCGCGATGATGATGGACAGGTCCGCGTCTTCCACAATGTCTGCCGCCATCGCGGTTCACGCATTCTCGATGGCGGGCCGACCATCGTATCCAAGCTCGTTTGCCCCTATCATCAATGGACCTACGAGCTGACCGGCGAACTCGTTTATGCGCCGCATATGGGAGCCAACTTCGATAAGGAATGCCGGTCGCTGAAGGCGGTCAACTTCCGCGCTGTCAGCGGCCTGATCTATGTCTGCCTCTCGGACAACCCGCCGGATGACATCGACGAGCTCGAGCGCGTGATGAACGAGCGCCTTGCCCCCTATGACATCCGCAATACCAAAGTTGGTTATGAGAAAGACGTGGTCGAGGAAGGCAACTGGAAGCTGACGCTCGAAAACAACCGGGAATGCTACCATTGCTCGGCCAATCATCCCGAACTCTGCGTATCCTTCGTCGATCTCGATTTCGGCTATGATCCAGACAGTCTGAGCCCGGAAGACAAGGCGCAGGCCGACGAGCACCTCGCACTCTATGCCGAGCGGACACGCCGCTGGGAGGCCGAAGGTCACCCATCGGCTGCCGTGGAGCAGTTGACCGATTGCGCTACGAATTTTCGGACCCAGCGCCTGATCATATCGGGTGCCGGCGAGTCCCAGACCCACGATGCGACAGCCGCCTCGTCGAAGCTTCTCGGCACAATGACGCGCAAGGATCTCGGCGACACCCATCTGTGGGGCCATAACAGCTGGAAGCACTTTATGGGCGATCACGCGGTGGTCTCGATCGTCATTCCGCTGTCGGCTGGCCGAACCCTGGTGCGCACCAAGTGGCTCGTGCATAAGGATGCAGTCGAAGGCGTCGACTACGATCTTCAAAAGCTGACCGATGTGTGGATCGCGACGACCGATCAAGACTCGGATCTCGTTTCGCGCTCGCATGCGGGTGTGATGGATCCTGCCTATATTCCAGGACCGTATTCGCCTTTCTCCGAGACCTATCTTGAGAAATTCGCGGCATGGTATGTCGACCGGATGCATGCGCATGGATACTAGCGCGTTCACCACCAGCGTTCCCTACGCCAACTTATCGCAAGTATGGGATCCGGAGGCGGACGATGCTCTGATCTGCCTCGACGTGCATCAGGAAATGCATGACGTGAAGAGCTTCACCTTCGCTTCGGCGCAGGGAAAGCAGTTCGATGTTCGGGCCGGCCAATACTTCCTGTTTACGTTTCCCGCCGGCGGCGAAGATGACAGCCGTTGCTACAGCGTCTCGTCCTCGCCGCTGCGGCGCAATGCGTTTTCGATCACGGTCAAGCGCGTCGCTGGTGGCCACATGTCCAACTGGCTGCACGATACGATGCAGCCAGGGATGGCGGTGACGGCGCAGGGACCGCTCGGCACATTTATCCGTCCAGCAGGCGCAGCACAGAAATACCTGTTCCTGTCTGGTGGCTCGGGCATTACGCCCGTGATGTCCATGGTCAGGGAACTGGCGGACAGCCATGAGCGGGCTGATGTGGCCTTCGTTCATGCCGGCCGCACACCGGCTGACCTGATCTTTCGTCATGAGCTTTCAGGCCTGGCCGCTCGCCTCAAGACATTACGCCTGCATTTTTTGCCCGAACAGCTTGGCGAAGAACCGTCTTGGCCGGGCCTTACCGGCCGCATTTCCGCGGAGTATCTTCGGCTCGCCGTTCCTGATCTCGCTGAACGCACCGTTATGTGTTGCGGGCCTGCACCCTTCATGGCCGCAGCACGCAAGATCGCGGTTGAGGCCGGCGTGCCGACGCATCGCTATATCGAGGAAAGCTTCGACGCCGCAGTGATCGATGCCGATGTGGTGGTGCCGATCGAAGCTCCGGCTGAAACAATTTACGCGGTTCAGTTTTCCAAGCAGGCGCGCTCGATCGAGGTGTCGGCCGAACAAACCGTACTGTCCTGCGCCAAGAAGGCAGGCATCCGCATTCCGTCTTCCTGTGCCAACGGCATGTGCGGCACCTGCAAGTCCAAGCTGGTTTCCGGCTCCGTCAACATGGTGCACAACGGCGGCATAAGGCAGCGCGAGATCGACGCGGGCTTCTTCCTTCCATGCTGCTCGAAGCCAACCAGCGATCTGGTGATCGATCGCTGAAATCTTCTTCCTGAAATCCCCAGCGCTTAAGCAAGGTCACTTCGATGGATACCTATTTCCGCGACCGCCGGAAGATCGATCCAACCCGTGGCGCGACGCTAGGCGACGGCACATCGAACGACGGCGACCGGACCGAGATCGGGCCGACCGCTCTGGCATATCGCGAATGGGAAGAGGCTGGGCTGATCCTGCCCGATCTTGCCGCCATGCGGCAGCATCGCTGGACACGCCTGACTCAGCATATCGTTGCCCGCGATTATGGCGCGCTGCTGATGTTCGATCCGCTAAACATCCGCTATGCGACCGACTCTACCAATATGCAGCTTTGGAACGCGCATAATCTGTTCCGTGCCGTGCTGCTTTGCGCCGATGGCTACATGGTCATCTGGGACTACAAAAGCTCGCCATTTCTTTCCCAGTTCAACCCACTGGTGCGCGAGCGGCGCTCGGGGGCGGATCTGTTTTATTTCGACCGCGGCGATAAGATCGACGTCGCAGCCGATGCCTTCTCCAACGAGGTTCGGGTGCTGATCGAGCAGCATGGCGGCGCCAATAAGCGGCTTGCGGTCGACAAGATCATGCTCGAAGGCCTGCGAGCGCTGGAAGCGCAAGGGTTGCAGATCTTTCCGGGTAAGGAGCTGACCGAGAAGGCGCGCTCTATCAAAGGCGAAGACGAGATCCGGGCCATGCGCTGCGCGTCGATCGCCTGCGAACACGCGGTGGCGGCGATGGAGGTCGCCGCGCGCGACGGCGTTCCGAAAGGCGAGATGACCGAAGACGACATTTGGGCGGTGCTTCATGCCGGCAACATCAAGCGCGGCGGCGAATGGATCGAAACACGCTTGCTGACATCGGGTCCACGCACCAATCCCTGGTTCCAGGAATGTGGGCCACGTGTCGTTCAGGACAATGAGATCGTGGCTTTCGATACCGATCTGATCGGCAGCTATGGCATCTGTGTGGACATCAGTCGCACTTGGTGGATCGGCGATGGGGCACCACGTTCGGATATGATCGATGCGATGAAGCTGGCGCGCGACCACATTCAGACAAACACCGCCCTCCTGAAACCGGGCCTTGCCTTCCGAGACCTCATCGAGCAGTCACACCGGCTTCCCGCACTCTACCAAAAGCAAAAGTACGGGCTGATGATGCACGGCGTCGGGCTTTGCGACGAATGGCCGAACATTGCCTATCCCGACCAATATGTCGAAGGCGCGTTCGAGCATCATTTCGAGCCGGGCATGGTGGTCTGCGTCGAAGCGCTGATTTCGCCTGAGGGCGGCGACTTCTCGATCAAGCTTGAGGATCAGGTCCTGATCACCGAAACCGGCCACGAGACCCTGACACGCTATCCCCTCGATCCGCGCTTGCTGGGCGAGTAGCCGGTGATGATCGCGACCGAACGCATTCGATCGCGATCTTAATCCCGTCTAGAGGTCCTTCGCCAGTCTCAGCCCATCATAGATCGCGGCATGCGTATTGCGCGCCGCCACCGCGTCGCCGATGCGAAACAGCTGGAATGTGCCGTCTGGGTTGTCTGCCCCTGTTTGCGCGCGTCCGTTGATGAAGTCGTCATGCGAAAGGATGCCCAGATTGCGCGACAGCGGCTTCAACTCGAAATAAAGCTCGTCCAGCGGGATCGTCCCGTGATTGACGACGATCTGGTCGAACTTCCGCGTCTTGCGTACACCACCATAATCGCTGCCGATGACGGCCAGCAACTGATTGCCGTCGCGATGAACCTCTTCCAGCTTGAAGGTCACCGTGAAGGTGGTGTCCAGCGCCTGTAGCGAGCGCATATAGGGGACGAGGTTCATCGCCATCACTTCAGGCGCAAAGGCGCGGTCTGGCGTCATGATCTCCACTTTGCCGCCAAACTTAGCAATGAATTCAGCGGCCTGGAGCCCGGCATGGTCGCCTGCATCGTCATATATCAGCATGTTCGATCCGGGCTTTACATCGCCTGAGATGATATCCCACGCCGACACGACGAGGTCGTTGCCAGCTGTCAACACGTCCGTATGCGGCAGTCCGCCGGTCGCGATAACAACCACATCCGGCCTCTCCGCCAGAACGCTGTCGCTATCCGCCCATTGATTGAAGCGCAGCTTCACGCCGAGCCGTTCGCATTGCGCGACGCGCCAGTCGACGATGCTGATCATCTCGGCGCGGCGCGCGCTTTGTGCCGTCAAACGGACCTGCCCGCCAGCAGCATTCGAAGCCTCCAGCACCGTCACGTCATGGCCGCGCTCGCCGGCGACCCGCGCAGCTTCCAGCCCGGCCGGACCAGCGCCGACGATTACGATCTTGCGGGCGGCTTCCGCCTTCGGGATCACATGCGGCATCGTCAGCTCGCGCCCAGTGGCCGCATTGTGGATGCAGTAGGCCGCGCCGCCCTGATAGATGCGGTCCAGGCAATAATTCGCCCCAACGCATGGGCGGATTTCGTCCTCGCGACGCTCCATGATTTTACGCACGATATGCGGATCGGTCATGTGCGCGCGCGTCATGCCCACCATGTCGACCTTGCCGGACGCAATAGCGTGACGGGCGGTCGCGACATCGGGGATGCGCGCTGCGTGGAAGGTAGGAAACTGAGTCGCGGCCTTCACCTCGCCTGCGAAATCGAGATGCGGTGACGCCTTCATCCCCTGGATGGGGATGACGTCGGTCAGGCCGGGATCGGTATCGATGTGGCCGCGGATGACATTAAGAAAATCGATGAGCCCGCTGTCGCGCAGCCGACGGGAAATCTCGAAACCCTCTTCTTTCCCCGTGCCACCTGACAGATCCTCGTCCGCGGTATAGCGCACGCCAAGAATAAAGTCGGGCCCGACTCGCTTGCGGACGGCGCCCAACACCTCGAAGATGAACCGCATCCGATTATCGAGCGATCCGCCATAAGGCCCATCCAGCGTGTTGGTCAGCGGCGAAATGAACTGGTCGAGCAGATGCCCGTAGGCCTCGAACTCGATCCCATCCATGCCTGCGGCCTTCATCCGCTCCGAGGCATCGGCGAACTCCCCAACGATCCGCGCAATATCCCAGTCCTCTATCTTCTTCGGGAACGCACGATGAGCAGGCTCGCGCTCATGCGATGGCGCGACGACCGGCAACCAGTCGCCTTTGTCCCACCTCGTGCGGCGGCCAAGATGGGTGAGCTGGATCATGACCGCCGTGCCATGCTCGTGGCACTCGTCCGTCAGCTGCTTCAACCAGGGAACGACCTCGTCCTTGTAGGCGAGCACATTGCTGAACACCGGCGGACTGTCGAGCGACACGGCCGCCGATCCCGCCGTCATCGTCATCGCCACGCCACCCTTGGCTCGCTCGACATGGTAAGCGCGATATCGATCTTTCGGCAGCCCATCCTCGGAATAGGCCGGCTCGTGCGACGTAACAATGATCCGGTTGCGCAAGGTGAGATGCTTGAGCGTATAGGGCTGCAATAATGGATCGGTGGACATAGTCGCCTGCCTACTCTGGGTGGGGCTACGTGAATAGAATCCCTAATGTACACCACTGTCAAGATACTCAAGAATGGTGTTCTGGTAAGTTGACAGCGATGTACATTCGGTATTGTTTGTTGTGACGCAAGGTGGCGCGATGAACGAAACAGCATGGAAAGGGTCTAGGGAAGGTTGGCTGTCCAGCGCCTATGAAGCGCTGGTCGAAGGCGGCGTGGATGCAGTCAAGATCCTGCCTCTCGCCAAGAAGTTGAATGTTTCGCGGACCAGCTTCTACTGGTTCTTCACCGACCGCGAGCAGTTGCTCGATGCACTTCTGGCGAATTGGAAGGCGAAGAATACCTCCGGCATCCAGGGTCGCTGCGAGGCCTATGCGGAGACGATCGCGGAAGCGATGCTCAACATTATGGACTGCTGGCTTGATCCCCAGATCTTCGACTCGCAATTCGAATTTGCCGTTCGAAGCTGGGCGCTGCAATCGCCCGAAGTGGCAGCTCAAGTGCTGGAAGCCGATGAGGCAAGGCTATCAGCCCTGGCCGCCATGTTCATCAAATTCGGTTTCTCAGATCTGGACGCTGAGGTACGCGCGCGCACCGTTTATCTTGTGCAGATTGGCTATATTTCGATGAACACCAGGGAAGACATCGCGCTCCGCATGCGGCGCATCCCCTCCTACGTGCAGATCTACACCGGGCACGCGCCGCAACGCCGCGAAATGGAGCGCTTTGCGTCCCGCCACAGCTTTATCCTGGAACCCGAGCGCGATGCGCCAGCAGGCATTCGCGGCGCGAACAAGGAGGTGTAACGGACCTTCAGCTGAGTACCGACACGTGGTGAGACTTTTCAGAAAACCAACAAAGGGGAAAGCACATGCGTTTTTTTGGAAGCAATGGGAACAAGGTACCGCCGTCCATCGAAAAGATGGCCTTGGAGGTGCGGAAAGGATCGATCGATCGTCGCGAGTTTTTGGCGCTTGCCAGCGCATTCGGCGCATCGACCGCACTCGCGTACGGTATGATCGGGGCTGCCCTGCCGACCAAGGCGTTTGCCCAGGAAGGACAAAAGGGCGGTGTCATTCGCGTTTCCATGGCCGTGAAAGGCCAGAAGGATCCGCGCAGCTACGACTGGGTCGAGCTTGCCAACATTTCGCGGACTTGGCTCGAACCACTGGTTACCTATACGCGCGATTTCACCTTCGAACCCGTGCTGCTGGAAAGCTGGGAGGTCAACGAAAACGCCACGGAATATGTCCTGCATGTGCGCAAGGACGTTGCTTGGACCAATGGCGATGCCTTCAATGCGGACGACGTCGTCCACAACTTCAATCGATGGACAGAGAAGGGCGTTGCAGGCAATTCGATGGCTGCCCGCGTCGCAGGCCTCGTCGATGAAGCCTCAGGCAAACCGCGCGAGGGCGCCATCGTCAAGGTCGACGATCATACCGTCAAGCTGACGCTTAAAGAGCCCGACATCTCGCTGATCGCTAACCTGACCGATTACCCGGCGCTCGTGGTCCACCGCAGCTTCACCGCCAACGACGATCCCGTCGGCAAGCCAATCGGCACGGGTGCGTTCGAGCTTGTTTCCTATGAGACCGGCACCAAGGCTGTTGTCAAACGGCGTGAAAATGGCAAGTGGTGGGGCGGCGAAGCCTTGCTCGACGGCATCGAGTTCATCGATTACGGCACGGATTTCTCCACCACCGTAAACGCATTCGAGTCCGGCGAGATCGATCTGAACTTCGAAACGCCGGCCGACTTCATCGACATCCTGAACGGTCTCGATCTCGTCCAGTCGGAAGTGAAGACGGCAACCACGGTCGTCGCGCGCACCAACGTGGCAAACAAGCCTTATGACGACAAGCGCGTGCGCAACGCCCTGCAAATGGCGGTCGACAACAGCGTGGTCCTGCAACTCGGCTACAATGGTCGTGGAACCATCGGTGAGAACCACCATGTCAGCCCCATCCAGCCGGAATATTACGAGCTGCCGAAGAAGACCCGTGACCTCGAAGGGGCCAAGAAACTTCTGGAAGAAGCCGGCCAGACCAACTTCGAGCACGACCTGATCACCATCCAGGACGATTGGCAGAAAAACACGGGCGACGCGATTGCGGCGCAGCTGCGTGAAGCTGGCATCAAGGTCAAGCGCACCGTTCTGCCGGGTTCCACTTTCTGGAACGACTGGACCAAGTACCCGTACTCGATCACCATCTGGTACATGCGTCCGCTTGCGGTTCAGACGCTCTCACTAGGCTACAGCACCGGCGCGGCGTGGAACGAAAGCGCCTACTCCGATCCAGCCTTCGACGCCAAGCTCAAGGAAGCCTTGTCGATCTCGGACCCGGAAAAGCGACGGGAGGTCATGAAGGACATCGAGACGATCCTGCAGGATTCCGGCGTGATCATCCAGCCCTTCTGGCAAAACCTGTATAGCCACACCAACTCCAAGGTGAAGGGCTATGGGGTGCATCAGACTTTCCAGATGGACTTCCAGAAGGTCTGGCTAGAACAGGCGTAAGTTCTAGTGAAGGATTGAGGCAGATCGCCATGCCTAGGTGGTTTGTCTCCCCTTCCCACTTGGTCAATCGATACGAATGACTAAGAATACGGGCATGATATCGTCACCAGAAAGAACAAGCGTTGCCGATTTGGCGGAAAGCAAACCGCTGCTCCCACTCCCTTCAACTTTCCTCTGGATCGAGACGTTAATCGTACTTGCCGCAAGCGCTGCATCACATTGGTAATCAGACGAGTAAAGCGAAGTAGGATTAGTCCAAAGCTGGCAAATCGCTCCTCGTTCGACGTTAAACCTGACACCATAGCTATCGGCCGTGTTGTTAGCGGAGAGTACGGCTCCGGAGCGCCGTCTGCCGCGGCCTTTCCGTGTTGGAGGAGAAGGATGCGGACCGAGAGACGAGCGGCCAAGTTGAGACCATGCAGAGCGGCAATGGTCACGATGTTTCGAATTACTGGGCGATCCTCGAGCCGGTGGCCGCGGGGTACGGCAGCGATATAGGGGCGTCGTTGAACTATCGCGCTTATGACGATATACTCGATCTAAGATCAATGCGTCCAAGCTGTGGATCGATCCGGGGTCGGCCCAGCAGGAAGCCTTGACCGAACTGGACGCCGTTTTCACGGAGCCATTCCAGTTGCTCCGGCCGCTCGATCCCTTCGGCAACAAGATAGATGTTCAAGTCGGCTGTTAGACGCGTGACTGTTCGGATGATCGCCTCCACTTTTCGGTCTGGCAGTTGACGCAGAAAGCTGGCATCGATTTTCAGGCCATCGACTTCGATCATCCGCAGATAGCTCAGGGACGAGTAACCGGTTCCGAAATCGTCTAGAATGATCTTGACGCCATAGTTGCTGATGGTCCGAAGCTGTTGGATCGAATCTTCGGCAAAGTCGATGAACACGTTTTCGGTAATCTCAATACCAAGCTGCGAGGGAGGCAATCGCGTTTCCTGAAGGATCGACGCGAGCAAGGCTGGAAAACGGCCGCTGATTAACTGTTTCGGCGAGAGATTAACGTTGATCTGTACCGTCTCCGGCCACTGAACCGCATCCATGCACGCTCGCCGAAGAATTACTTCGCCCAGACGGTCGATCAAGCCACCCCTTTCGGCGGTTTCCACGAAAACAGCGGGCGAGATCGCGCCGCGCTGAGGATGAAACCAGCGTGCTAAAGCTTCGACGCAGAGGACCTGTCCAGTCATTAGATCGGCAATCGGTTGGTAGGCGACGGTTATTTCTTGCCTGTCGAGGGCGTCTACAAACTCTTGTTCCTGAACAAGCCGCGCGAAATATGCTTCTTCCAGATGGGGTTCGAAGCGGGCTGCGTTGCCCTTGGACGAGACTTTCGCCTTGTAGAGCGCAAGATCAGCCATCAGGAAAACCCGGGTGGCGTCCTGTTCAGACCCGTCCGACGCGGCGACCCCGAGCGTTGCACCCGGCAAAACGGTCTGCCCGTCGATAGTGGTTGGTTCGGCAAGCAGGCGAGCGAGAGCCGTTGCGGTCGAATAAGCGAAATCGATGTCAGCGTCGCTGACCAGCACTGCGAACTCGTCTCCGCCAAGTCGTCCCGCCGCATCGGCTGGTCTGAGCAGCGACTGGATGCGCCGCGCAGCTTCCACCAGCAGTGCATCCCCGATGTGATGCCCGTAATTGTCGTTCTTACCTTTAAAATCATCCAGGTCGATGCTGAGCAGAGCGAAGCGACCGCCTTCGCGGCATGCCTCTTCAACGCGGGCAACAAAAGCCTTGCGGTTCAAAAGCCCCGTCAGCCCATCATGGCGAGCCATGTAGGCCAACTTCATGTCCGCCTCGTAGCGCTCCGTTATGTCCCGGCCGATGCCACGAAAACCGATTAAGCCGCCCCGTTCGTCATGCACGGGATGGCCCGTCAATGTGAACCAGCGCTGCCTCGAATGGCTCTGCGCAGTGACAGTCATTTCCCGAAAGGCGCGCCCTTGTTGCAAGAGACTTCCAAGATCAAGGCGGTTGTCGGCAGTTCCTACGGACAGAAACAAGTCATCGAGTCGCTGGAGATCGGATCTGGTTGGTTCGAGGCCTAGGGTTCTTGCGAGTTCAAGCGGGACTTGTTTCAGGCAAAATTGGGCATCGGTTTCCCACAACCAGTCGGGCGATCCTTCTTGATATTCGCGAAGGAAAACGTTGACCGTCTCGATCTTCTGCTGCAGTGCCCCTTGCGCATCCGAGCGGCCGATGAAGGCCGTGTTCAAGCCGACAATGCCGATCACAGCGTAGAGCGTAAAGATGGTGAAGGCGATGACAGTGACCGTATCGGCCACATCGAGAAGCGCGACGCCGACGATCGAAAGGAGCGCGACCGGCAAAAAAAAGCTGAAGGCTACAACTGCAGGCACGCAGATGATCGGTGTGGAAACGACGCCGAGCGCGAGGCCGATGGCGAGCGCACGCTGGTCCGGCTCGCTATAGAACAAGAGGCCGTTGATCAGCGCGCCCCAACTGGTTCCAAGGCAGATATAGAGCACGCATGCAATGCGAAGAAAGCGGGAGGCGTTGCCACGACGTCGCCATTGCCGCGAAGCCAGAAGGATAAGTGCGTAGCTCAGCAGGATGGCAGCACATGCGACGACAAGAAAGGGCCGATCCCATGGCCTGAATTGCAGCACGATGAATGTCATCGTGCAGATGCCCGTCGTGGCAAACAATATGCCGAGATAAAAAAGGAGACCGGCCTGATCGTTGAGGGCGGCCTCCTCGAATTTGGATTCGGGCCGTTGCAACCGGATAAGGCGTTGCATCGTGGTGACGCCTCTTCTCACCAGCGCGATACCCGAACCCAAACTGATCACCTGTGCCGAATCCTATGGACCTTCGGGAGTATCATACCTGTTCGGCGCCGGTACTCGGAATAAGAGCCCGCCATCGACGAACGGAGAAAATGGGTCTCCTCCCTTCGCGATGTTACATAGTACCAGATCACGAGAAATGCTGCGACAAGCCATTGGTGTCCACCAACCGCAATCGCGGATCCCACCCAGAACAAGCAATATGCGAGGTAAAAGGGGTGGCGGACATAAGCATAAGGGCCGTCCTCATAGAGGGTGTCCGGATCCTTCCCGCTATGTGCAACGTGAGGTGGCCGGCGTCGGGTCGTCTCGACCGCCCACCAGAACAGCGAAAGCGCTAGCAGCGACATCGCGACGAAGCCGAGTGTTTCCGGCAGTTCGACACCATTGCGTAGCGTCAGGAAGACGAGGAGCAACCCTGCAAGGCCGCTGACCGCGGTTAGCGCCTGCATGCCTTTGGGCATTCCGTCGGGAGCCCGGAAGTGGCCTCTTAGTCCCCAGCTGAAGGAGCCGATTGTGACAATGGCGAATATGATAACAAGAGCTTCTAACATGGATCTACGCTCCTGCCAGCGAGAGCGTGAAGGGCTCGCCCTTGAAGAACCCGGCAAGATCGCCCGTTGAACCCCCAAGCGGGTCGATCACCCGAAAGCTCTTGCGCACCGCGTCCAATCTTCCGCGATCACTTTCCAGAAGACGCATCTGACAGGTCAGTCCGGGGTAAGGGCGTAAGCCGGAGGCGGGCTCATAACCCATGCGCTTGTAGAATGGCGCGTGATTGCTTCGGGCACAGGCGAGATGAATTTGAGCGTGCGAGCAGATGGCAACATAGGCTGCCATTCGGAACAGCAGGAAGACGAGACCTTGATTGTTTTCGGCCTCCGGGGCGCGGACCAACCGGTTGGTCTCGATGCCACGGCCTGCAAAGGCATCGGCTTTCCCTGCAAGCAAGGCATCGATTTCTTTCGGGAACACCTCGCAGGCTGGCGAGGTCAGATCGGTTCCCCGGGCAAGGGTACATGTTCGAACTGACGCCAAAGGCATATCCTGATCGTATATGACGATCGTCCTCGCGTTCGGCATGTCGTCGTAGCTATCGCTGAACAGGCCGCTGGAGTTCGGCTTGATGTACCCACCCGCCACATAACTGCGGTAGCGCACTCGGTACGCATCCCTCCTTACGTCATCCGTGATCGCAAGCCGTCCGATATAGAAGCTCGGTCGTGCATGGCGCGTGTTGGGCCTTGTGCTGCGTTCGGATCGTTCCTCCGAGCGCACTGCTTCGGCACTGCCTTGCTGAGGCCAAGCATCGGTTGCGGTTGTTGAGATTATGCTGGTCATAGAATGCTCCTTCTTCGAGTGGAGCGGTCCGGCATGAGCTTGCATTGGATGGTTGACTAAGGGAGAAAAAC
>NZ_DAMBUH010000010.1:37895-62916 GCF_032053605.1 Tianweitania sp. | reverse complement strand
AGCTGCGCCGACTTGATGCCGAGAATGACTTCAAGGTTAGACAGTCGCTCAGCCAAGGCGAAGGGACCACGTGGCCCGCCACGCTCGCCGCCATGGCGCGGGCCATGACGATCACCATGCTTGCGTCCATGATGGTCATGGCCACCTTTGGCTGGGCCGTCGCCGCGCTTCCAGTCTGGACGGCCGGGATCGCGGGGCGCCTCGGTTTGTGCCTGGTCGGCCGGACTTGGCTGGGCCCAGGCGCCGCCACCGACAACCAGTGGGATAGCGGCCACCGAAGCAAGGGCGGCTGTAGCAAGAGCTTTTATCATCTTCGTATCCTCCGTTGGGTACGAAGCGAGGAGTAATGCGCGGCTGTTTCCGGAAATGGGCGCGCAAATCTCGAAACGTGTCTGCCGCCAGCCCTTTTGTTACGAAACATTGCTGAGCGCACTGGGGCAACATTCGCTTGCAAAATCCTTTCCTGCGCCGGCTCAACGCGGAGTATGACATCCGTGCGCTTCACGGAACCAAAGGCATGCCACCCACCTCTGCCCATATCCTCGTTGTCGACGACGATCCGGAAATCCGGTCACTGCTCGGAAAGTATCTGGTATCGCAGGGCTTCCGGGTAACGCTGGCTGCCGATCGCCGCGATTGCGAAGCGCGCATCGAGGATACCAAGCTCGACCTCATCGTTCTGGATGTCATGCTGCCCGATGGGTCCGGCCTCGACATCTGCCGCGAGCTTGCAGGGCGGCGGCCGCACATCCCCGTCATTCTTCTCACTGCGCTGAAAGAGGATGTGGATCGGATCATCGGGCTGGAGATCGGTGCCGATGATTACCTCGGCAAACCCTTCAATCCGCGCGAACTGGTGGCCCGCATCAAGGCAGTGCTGCGCCGGACGGCAGGCGACAGCGACGCGGTTGAAACCGAGGACGTGTTCGAATTTGGACCCTTTGTTGCCGACACTGCGCTTCATCGCGTGACCGATGCAGCGGGCCAAGAGGTGGATCTCACGGGCGCGGAGTTCCTGCTTCTGCGAGTCATGCTCGAGCGTCCCGGCCGCTTGTTGTCGCGAGATCAATTGCTCGATCTCACACAAGGGCGGGAGCGCGATCCCTTCGATCGCTCGATCGACGTCCTCATCAGCCGGCTCAGGCGAAAACTGGAAGGTCCGATCGGCATGACGCTGTTCAAGACCGTGCGCAACGGCGGCTATCAGCTCGGCGTACCCGTCAAGAAAAGGGCGGCGCCATGAACACGCTGACACGCCGCATCACTCTGTTGCTGGTGTGCGCGATCATCCTCGTTGTGGGCTTGGCGACGCTGGCCGTGAGTACGGTGTATCGCGGCCCGCGTCCGGAAGCGACCATCGAGCCAATCGCACGGCAAATGCATTTGCTTGCGGATCTCGCCGAAGAGCGCGGCCAGCGTCTCGGTGTGCTTGGCGCCCATGTAGCGCCGGAACCAGCGAGCGGGCGTGCGCGCGAGGGGTTGTCGCGCTTCCTGTCTCGCGCTCTCGCTCAAACCGGCACGCCGCGCTTAGCTCAGGTGGTGCGAAGGCCCGGCGAACCCTATTTGACCGCATCCATACCGCTCAGCGATGGCCGCTATCTCATCGCCGAAATGCCGGAGTTTCGTCCGCCGGTGGACAATGCGCGTGTGCTCGTCGGATGGATCGTCCTGATCATCGTCGGTAGCATCGCCATCTCCGTTTTTGCTGCCCGCATGATTACGCGGCCGATCGCCATGATCGAAAAGGCGATCGCATCTATCGGACCGGACGGCGTGCTTGGCCTTATTCCCGAAGCTGGGAGCCGCGAAATGCAGGCAACGGCGCGTGCGCTGAACCGCCTTTCTGCGCGCCTTCGTCAAGCCACCGAAAGCCGCATGCGGCTCGTTGCTGCCGCCGGCCATGATCTACGCACGCCCATGACCCGCATGCGGTTACGCGCCGAGTTCCTACCCGACGAAGATCGCGAAAAGTGGTTGGCCGATCTCGACGAACTCGACCGGATCGCCGACAGCGCCATCCAGCTCGTGCGCGAGGAGGTGAACACCGACAAGCGCGAACCCATCCGCCTGGATCGCCTGCTGATCGACATCGTGGACGAGCTACGCGCACAGGGTCGCGATCTGGATTACGTGCCGGTCGGCCGCTTCTGGGTGGAGGCTGGTCCGCTGGCGCTCACCCGCGCGCTCCGCAACCTTCTGATCAACGCGGCCACCCACGGCAAAGGCGCTCGCCTCAAGCTGGAACAACAAGGCGACCGCGTCGCGCTCACGATCACCGATCGCGGTCCTGGCATCGCGCCGGAGCTCATCGAACAGGTCTTCGAACCCTTCTTCCGACCCGACATCGCCCGCCGCAAATCAGTACCCGGCGCCGGGTTAGGCCTCGCTATCGCCCGCGAAATCATCAACCGTTTCGGCGGTACGATCGAGATCGCCAATCACCCGAAGGGCGGCTTGGTTCAGACTGTCATATTCAAGGCGGTCAAAGCACCATCGAACGCCTATTGAAAGGTTAGGCAGCCTTGGGGCTGCCAGTTATTGTTCAAACCGCTAATGGCTTTGCAGGCCCTCCGAGGAGGGTTTGCCAAGTGAAGAAAGCCTGCTCCGGTAACCAAACCAGGCCTTATCTTGTTTGCGCCTAGCTCAAACCGACGCAACCATGTCCTTCAGGCGAGCGCAGGCTTTTTCGAGTTCCTCTTCGGAGGCTGCCATGGACAGGCGGATGTAGCCGGGGGCTGCAAACGCCGTGCCGGGGACGCTGGAAACGCCAAACTCCTTCAGGAGCAGCTGTGCTACGGCGGAGTCATCGGTCAGTTCGACGCCCGACTTCGTGGTGCGGCCGATCAGCTTGCTCACGCCGATGAAGGCGTAGAAGGCGCCATCGGGCGCGAGGAAGTCGATGCCGTCGGTCCCGGCGAGCTGCTTGGCTACGAGATCGGACCGGTTGCTGAACTTGGCGGTGCCTTCCGCGACAAAGGCTTGGTCACCCTCGAGCGCCGCAGTCGCCGCGGCCTGCGCCACCGGGCAGACCGAGGTCACGCTTTGCGACTGCATCTTGTTGATTGCCGAGATCAGCGCCTTTGGTCCTGCCGCATAGCCGACGCGCCAGCCGGTCATGGCATAGGCCTTGGAAACGCCGTTCACGATCAGAGTGCGGTCGCGCAGCTGCGGACAGGCTTCGCCGAACGAAACAAAAGACACGTCGCGCAGGAGGATGTGTTCATAGATCTCGTCGGACAGGACGAGGATCTGCGGATGCTTGTCGAGAACCTTGCCTAAGGCCTCGAACTCAGCTTGCGAATAGATCGCGCCGGTCGGATTGGACGGCGAGTTGAGCATCAGCCAGCGCGTGCGTGGCGTGATCGTTGCTTCCAGTTGGGCCGGCGTAATCTTGAACCCGCTTTCCGGACCGCACAGCGCATAGATCGGCTTGCCGCCATGCAGCGAAACGATGTCGCCATAGGAAACCCAGCAAGGTGCTGGAATGACGACCTCGTCGCCTTCTTCCAGCGTCACCAGAAAGGCGTCGAACAGGATCTGCTTGGCGCCGTTGGCGATGGTGAGTTCGTCCAGCGCGTAGTCGAGGCCGTTGTCGCGCTTGAACTTGGCGGCAATCGCCTTGCGCAGCGCTTCGTTGCCGGCCGCTGCACCATAGCGGATGCCCCCTGCCCGCACGGCATCGCAAGCGGCGTCGAGGACATGCGCGGGCGGCTCGAAGTCGGGCTCGCCGAGCGACAAATCGATGATGTCGCGGCCCTCGGCCCGCAGCTTCTTCGCCGCCATGGACACGGCCATGCTTGGCGAGGCCTGGATGTTGGACGACCTTTGATTTTCATAGTTCATCGCGGATGTTCCTTCGCAACAAGAATGAAGCCGCCCGAGGGCGGCTTCGTGGATGGATGGGCTCAGGCGGGCACGTAATCATAGTCGCGATCGCGTTTGGCCGCGTCCGGCTCGCGTTTCTCGACCGGCCCGTAGCCACCGCCACCCGGCAGTTCCAGGATGAGCCTGCGTCCGGCTGGAACATGCTGGCGGCCCTTTGCCTGCAGCACTGTTCCGTCATCGAGCAGCACGGCTCCAGCAGCACCGTCCTCGCCGCCTTCACGCCCGCGTGCCGGATGCTTGACGCGATCGAACATGGCGTTGAAGTAGATTTCGTGACCCTCGGTCGGGGAGATCTCGACGACCTGTCCAAGGCCGCCGCGGAACTGGCCGGCACCGCCCGACCCGTCACGCAGTTCCTTGCGCCAGAAGATCACTGGGCCGACATGCTCGGTGGCCTCGATCGACATGGAATGCACACCGCTGGGGAACGCCGTGGCGCTGAGACCGTCGAGCGTGGAACGCGCTCCGGCGCCACCGCTGTTGAACAGGAGCACTTCGGCACGCTGGCCGCCATCCTTGGGCGCCTTGTTGCCGGCAAGCGGGCGAGCGCTGACATGCAGGTTCCAGAGTGCGCCCGAGCCTTCCGCCGGAACGCGGCCGGGCAGCATCTTGTGAACGGCGCCGAGAACGGCATCCGGCACGAGATGGCCGAGAACGTGACGGACGGAAACGGGAGCCGGACGCTGTGCATTGAGAATGCAGTCGGTCGGCGCCGTCACCTTGAATGGCAACAGCGACGCATGGTTGTTCGGGATTTCCGGCGCCAACGAGCACTTCAACCCGTAACAGGCATAGGCTGCCGAATAGATCAGCGGGCAGTTAATGCCCTTCGGACTCGGCGCCGAGGTACCGGCGAAATCCGCTAGGATGTGGTCGGGATGAACGTCGATCCGCACGGCGATGTCGATCGGATCGCCATAACCGTCCACACGCATGGTATTGGAATAGGTGCCGTGCGGCAGATCCTTCAGTGCGTCGATCGTGGCGTCATAGCTGCGCTTGAAGATGAACTCGCCAAGACCTTCGAGATCGTCGAGATGGAACTCGTCCATCATGTCCATCAAGCGGCGGTGACCGATCTCGTTACAAGCGGCGAGCGAATAAACATCACCCACCACCTGATGGCTTTCGCGGACATTGTTGCGCAGGATATTGACGAGGTCCTTGTTGACCACGCCGCGCTCCGCGAACTTCATGATGGGGACGAAGATGCCCTCTTCATAAACTTCGTTAGCGTCCGGCCCGAAGCCGCGGCCACCGACATCAACCACATGCGCGGTGCAGGCGAAGAAGCCGGTCAGTTGACCGTTGCGGAAGCTGGGCGACACCACCGTGAAGTCGTGAAGGTGGCCGGTGCCCTTCCACGGATCGTTGGTGATGAAGACATCGCCTTCAAAGATATTGTCGCGGCCGATGTCGTTGATGAAGTGGCCAACGGCTTCGGCCATGGCATTGACGTGGCCGGGCGTGCCGGTGACGGCCTGGGCGATCATCAGGCCAGCGCGGTTGAAGACGCCGGCGGAAAGATCGCCGGACTCGCGCACGCTGGTGCTGAAGGCCGTGCGGATCAGCGTGACTGCCTGTTCTTCCACGACGGAGATCAGACGGTTCCACATGATCTGCATGTGGACATCGGAGAGCAAGGACTTGGACATGGGTTCAGTTCCTCAAGCGGCCTTGGCGCGCAGCAGCAGGCATCCGTCTGCCTGCATGATGGCGTCGCGGCTCGATGTGACGATGGTCGAGGTTTCGCGTTCGGTGATGACGGCCGGTCCGGCAATCCAGTCGCCCGGCTTCATGGCCGCGCGCTCGACCACGGCGGCATCAAGGAAGCGCTCTTCCAGCACGTCGAAGATCTGGCGGGTTTCACTGGAAACGGCCGCAGCCTGTTTGCTGACGGGGGCAGCCGGAGACGTTGGGGCGGCTTCCGCGCTGGCGCGCAGCGACCAGCTGACGATCTCGACATCGAGACCATCGATCACCCGGCCGAAGAAGCGCTCATAGCATTCATCGAAGAGCTTGCGGAACAGCTCGGCATCGGCATCCGCGTAGTCGCGCACTTCGATGGCGACCGGCACTTCCCAGCCCTGTCCGACATAGCGCATGTAAGCGGTGCATTCGAGGGACGGGTCCGCGTCAGGCGCGCCGGAGCGCACGAAGGACGTGGCCTCCGTGACAAGATCGTTGATCACCGCATTGACGGCGGCACCCTCGAACTTGCTCAACCGGCTGTATGCACTGCGGACCGATTCAAAGCCGAACGGTGCGCGCAAGAAGCCGATGGCGGAACCAACGCCTGCTCCTGGTGGGATCAGCAGGTCGTTGACGCCGAGCTTCTCACAAAGCCGTGCCGCGTGAACCGGTGCGGCACCGCCAAAGGCGATCATGGTGAACTCAGACAGTTCCTTGCCGTTTTCCACCGCATGCATGCGCGCGGCATTGCTCATGTTCTCGTCAACGACCTCGCTCAGACCGTACGCTGCCGTCGCAACATCAGCACCGAGCTTGCTGCCGATATCGGCATCCATCGCGCTTTCGGAAGCAGTGCGGGACAGTTTCATGGAGCCGCCGGCGAAGCTGTCAGGATCGAGCCGGCCGAGGATCACGTCGGCATCGGTGACGGTCGGATGCGTGCCGCCACGATCATAGCAGGCCGGCCCGGGTTCGGAGCCGGCGCTGTGCGGGCCGACGCGGATCTGGCGCATGGAATCGACGGTCGCGATGGAACCGCCACCGGCTCCGATCTCGACCATCTCGATCACCGGAATGGAGATCGGCATGCCGCTGCCCTTCTTGAAGCGCGTGGTGCGCGCCACTTCGAAGGTCTTGGACGTCTTGGGCGTTTGCTGCTCGATAAGGCAGATCTTGGCCGTGGTGCCGCCCATGTCATAGGACACGACCTGATCGAGGCTGTGATTGGCAGCGATATGGGCGGCAAAGATCGCGCCGCCGGCCGGACCGGATTCCAGCAGTCGGACGGGGAACTCGACAGCGCTCTCGACGCTGATGATGCCGCCACCGGAATGGATCATGAAGACTGGCGAAACCAGGCCTTCTTCGCGCAGACGCCCGACCAGACGATTGAGGTAGGAGGCCATCAGCGGCTTTACGTAAGCGTTGGCGCAAACCGTGTTGAAGCGCTGGAACTCGCGCATCTGTGGCGAGACTTCCGAGGATATGGAGACAGACTGGTCCGGCTTCTTGGCCAATAGACGGTCGCGGAAGCGGCGTTCATGCGCGCCGTTCAGATAGGAATGGATGAAGCCGACCGCGACGCTGTCATAGCCTTCGGCGATGATCTTGTCGCACAAGGTATCGACTTCGGCATCATCGAGCGGCTTCAGCGGCTCGCCGTTGGCACCCATGCGCTCATCGAGAACGAAACGGTCTGCGCGTCCTACCAAAGGCGCCGGCAGCACGATGTCGAGATCGTATTGCTCGAAACGGCTTTCGGTGCGCATCTCGATGACATCGCGGAAGCCCTTGGTGGTGACGAAAGCCGTCTTGGCACCACGGCGCTCGATCAGCGCGTTGGTGGCCAGCGTCGTTCCATGGATCACCGTATCGATCTGCGACACTTCAATCCCGGCTTTTTCCACCACCTCGCGAATGCCCTTGACGATCGCGGCTTCGGGAAAGGCATAGTCCGTAAGGACCTTGGTCGAATGAAGCACCGAGCCCACCTCCAGCGCCACATCGGTGAAGGTGCCGCCGATATCGACGCCGACCCTGATCAGTTCACCATCTGTCGTCATGTTGATGCGTAACTCCCGAGATGAGATCGTTGTTTGAGGCGGTCGCTGAAGGTTGATCTTCAGGCGCGCGTGAGGGTTCCCGCGGTCATGAGTGCCGCGAGTTCAAGTTGGTTGGAAACGTTGAGAGAGGGGTGCGGGCGCGATTGTGCGCCCGCCGTATGCGGTTACTGCTTGCCGGTGAAGTCGATGCCTTCAAGCGTGGTCGGCAGCTTCGGACGATCGAGGCCGATCCACTTCTTGTAGAGCGTGTCGAGCGAACCATCCGCCGTGTGGCGCGTGACGAAATCGTTCAGGAAGTCGAGCATCTCCTGCTCGCCCTTGCGAACGGCCATGCCCTGGAAATTGTCGGCGAGCTTGTACTTGCGATTGTACTTTTCGGCATTGCCGGTCTTCTCGATAACCAGGCCGTAAGTCAGGCTGCCGACGATGGCATCGACCTGGCCGGACAACAGCGCCTGCACTGTGGTGGCATCGTCATCGAAGCGCTTGATCTCGGTGCCTTCCGGCGCTGCCTTCTTGAGGACAGGATCGAACACGCTGCCGCGGTTTACGCCGATCACGAACTTGCCGAGATCCTCATTGCCCTTGATGTCGGCGTCGGTCTTCGCCCACACCGTGATGTCATTGGCGGAGTAAGGCAGAACATATTGGACGACCTTTGCGCGTTCCGGCGTGATGGTCATGGACGGCACAAGGAAGTCGACCATGCCGCCGGTCAGAAGCGGAATGCGGTTCTGGCCCGTGATGCGCTCGAAGCGCAATTCGACGCCGAGTTCCTTCGCGATGAGCTTGGCGACTTCGACGTCATACCCGTCGTTCTCGCCATTTTCGTTGATGAACCCCCAGGGGAACTGGTCCATCTGCACGCCGACCACGGCGACACCCTTAGCCTTGATTTCCTCCGGCGTGATGGCTTGAGCGGCGCTCATCATGGATGCCGACATAACAAGTGCGGTGACCACGCCGAGCGCGGGCTTTGCGTAAGAGAAGAGCTGTTTGATCATGTTCTTACCTCTGGTTTTGTTTCTTGGTTTATTCAGTGTCCAGCATTCAGGCGTCGTTCGATCCGTCCGCTGGCGTAGGTCAGCGGCAGGCAGATGATGAAGTAAAGGAAGCCGACCGCGCCGTAGACCTTGAGCGGCTCGAAGGTGATGTTGGCCATCAACTGGCCGGAGCGGGTGAGTTCCACGACGCCGAGAAGTGCGGCCAGCGCCGTGCCCTTGATGAGGTTGACAAGGAAGCCGATCGTGGCGGGCAGGCCGATGCGGAAGGCCTGAGGCAGCACCACATCCTTCATCAGGCTGACATAGCCGATGCCAAGCGCCCGCGCGGCTTCGCTTTGGCCCGAAGGAACAGCCTGGATGCTGCCGCGCCAGATCTCACCCAGAAACGCGCTGGTATGAAGCGACAAGCCGATGATCAGCGCGACCCAAACATCGACCTTGATGCCGAGCAGCGGCAGGCCGAAATACACGAAGAACAGCTGAATCAGGAGCGGCGTGCCCTGGAAGATCTGGATGTAGACCGTGGCTGCCCAACGCAGCACCTTGCTGTTGCTGGTGCGGGCAAGTGCCACCAGCAGGCCGCCGCTGCCGCCAACGATGAAGGCCAGAACGGACATAAGGATCGTCCATTTCGCCGCTTCCAGGATGAACAGGAATTCTGAGGTACCGAAACTGCGGATCATCGGCTCGAACTCACTTTGTCGGATAGGAGAAGTAGGCTTTGCCGATGAGTTGCAGAACGATAGAGAAGAACTGCGACAAAGCGAGATAGATGACGCCGAGGACAAAATAGACCTCGAAGCTGCGGAAGGTTTCCGCATCGATGGTCTGGCCGACATAGGTAAGCTCTTCCGCCGAGACCGAGGCCACCAGGCTGGAGTTCAGCATCATCAGAATGAACTGGCTGCACAAAGCGGGATAAACCGCGCGGATGGCTGGCCGGAAGATGATGTAGCGGTAGACATCGAACGTATGGAGCCCAAGCGCACGACCCGCCTCGATCTGTCCTTTTCGGATCGACTCCACACCGCCACGCACGATCTCCGCCGAATAGGCTGCGCAGTTGAGCGTCATTGCCAGGATGGCTGCCTGTTCCGCCGTCAGCGTGACGCCGAGGGATGGCATGCCGAAGAAGATGAAGAAGACCTGCACCAGGAACGGCGTGTTGCGGATCACCTCGATATAGGCGAGCGCTACCGCCGAGACGGCTTTGATAGGGCTCATGCGCATCAGCATGAAGACGATGCCGAGACACAGCCCCAGCGCCATCGAGATGCCGGAAATCTTCAGTGTCTGGAGTGCGCCTTGCAGCAGCGCCGGCCAAGCGTCCAGAACGGGGGCAAAATCGAATGTGTGTTGCATGCGCGCTGCCTTTTCTTGTGCCCGTACGATCTCTCTTTCGCGTCAGTGACTGAGGATCTGGCCGAGGAAGGCCTTGGCGCGTTCGTGCTTGGGATTTCCGAAGAACTCGGTAGGCGGCGCGCTTTCGATGATCTCGCCGCGATCCATGAAGATCACGCGATGCGCCACCGCACGGGCGAAACCCATCTCGTGTGTCACGCAGATCATGGTGATGCCGTCATCGGCCAGCGAAATCATCGTATCCAGCACTTCCTTGACCATTTCCGGATCAAGGGCGGATGTCGGCTCGTCGAACAGCATGATCTTGGGGCCCATGCAAAGTGCGCGCGCGATGGCCACTCGCTGCTGCTGGCCGCCGGACAGCTGTGCCGGATACTTGTTCGCCTGCTCCGCGATATGGACCCGATCGAGGAAGTGCATGGCCTTTTCCTTGGCCTGCGCGCCGGACGCCTTGTGTACGCGGCGCGGCGCCAGCATGCAGTTCTCGAGCACCGTCATATGCGGGAACAGGTTGAACTGCTGGAACACCATGCCGACATCGCGGCGGATATGATCGACGTTTGCACCTGTATGTCCGAGACGCGTTCCGTTGACGTCGATCGTACCTTCTTGGATTTCCTCTAGGTGGTTGATGCAGCGGATGAGCGTCGACTTGCCCGAGCCGGACGGGCCGCACAACACGATGTGCTCGCCTCGATTGACGCTCAGATCGATGTTCTTGAGAACATGGAGCGGACCGTACCACTTGTTGACGGCGCTCATCTGGATGGCGTTTTCAGACATCTATCTCTCGCTTCGTAGAAATCAGCTGAAACGGCTCGGCCCTTTAGGGCTGAACCTCAAAAATGGCATCGACCTCGACCGCGAAACCGCGCGGCAGGGAGCCCGCTCCAAGGGCGGTACGCGCATGTCTTCCCTTCTCTCCGAGCACTTCAACCAGAAGATCGGAAGCACCATCGATAACCGCTGGATGATCCTTGAAGGCGGGGATGGCATTCACGAAACCACGCAGCTGCAAGACCGCTGAAATACGATCCAAATCGCCATCCAAGGCTGAGGCGGCTCGTGCAAGCAGATTGAGCGCGCAAACTCTGGCAGCCTGGTAGGCTTCAGCAACATCCATATCCTGACCGACCACGCCTAGATAAGCGTCCACACCATCGATGCGCGGAACTTGTCCTGATATGTACAGCGTCTGCCCGCTCATTCGGAACGGCACATAAGTCCCGCTCGGTGAGGTGATTTCAGGCAGGCTCAGACCAAGCTCCGCCATCCTGGATGAGACAAGTCCCATTGCATGTTCCCTTTGTAGGCTCAGTCTCCAAGCATGCCCGGAGATCAATGTGATATTATCACTTGCCTTTCTTATGACGGTAAATTTGCGGATATAATACGAGTTGTCAAGACTGAACTGCATGAGCGTCGCTCGCATGACACGGCTGAACAGAACCTTCCTTATCCTATTGCTATCAAACATTTCTTTTCCGTTTTAGCTTGTTTTAAGTCGAAGGGCGTTCGAACTTTCCGGAGGTTTTTTCCAACACCAAGGACAAGAAAGAACGACTTTTGATGCGGCCGAGAGGGCTTATGTGCGCACACAGCAAGAACGTTCACCCCTAATAACCTAATGATATTATCTCTTCGACAGTGATGCTATCTTGCGCGGCCGATCAGTGAGCGATATCAAGCAATCAATGATCGTCACCGCAGGATGAACAGATTGAAATCTCTGACCTCACGCACGATCGAGAGTCTCAAAGCCCTGATCAGCGATGGGACACTGCAGACCGGCGATAAATTGCCGACGCTAGCCGAATTGGGCGACCAGATGGGTGTCAGCCGTACGGTCATCCGCGAGGCCGTTGCTTCGCTCCGCTCCGAAGGTGTTCTGGATGCCCGCCATGGCGTCGGCATCTTCATTCGTGACCAAAGCAAGGCTGCTGCTGCCGAACCACACGCCTCGGTGCTGGATCCTCTGGCCCGCCTGTCGCTCCCCTTTCTGGATCTGTTGGAGTTGCGCATGGCCTTTGAAGTGCATGCGGCCGGGCTCGCCGCTCAGCGTCGGTCCTGGGCTCAGGAAGCGAATATGTGGGAGGCCCTGAAGCAGTTCGAAGCAGCCGTCGAGGAGGAAGAGGGTCTCGACGACCATGACTTCGCCTTCCACCGCTCGATCGCAGAAGCGACCAACAATTCCGCTTTCACCGAATTCTTCAGCGTCATGAGCCGAAAAATCATGCCGCAGCAGACCTTCTCGCGCAATCTGCATCCATCACTCATCACGCGTGACTACATTCATAACACAGTGGTGGAGCACCGCGCGATCTGCGATGCGATCAGCTCCGGCGATGTCGAAGGCGCCAGGAAGGCCATGCAGGCGCATTTAACCCGCAGCCACCGCCGCTATCGCGGCTTCAACGGCGCGCAGGATGGCGCCAACGACATTCAAGCCAAGTGAGCGGCCGGCAACTCATGCCGGATGCTCAATGAGCACACTCAACGCACCCTTCCGTTGGTAAGTTGCGACTCGTCTGCTCTTGTTGGCACCGAGCAGGAACGGTGAAGATGCTGGGCGTATCGCCGAGGTGCCCGGCCACGTGTCAAACACTGCCGCGATTTAAGTTCGTGCGGTGTGCGCAGAGATCGCGAATGTTCTGGAGCCGTCCAGACCTTACACCGCTCATGCAAATCGCCAACAATTTATGCTTGTTCGCGTTGTGATCTCACGAAGGCTGCCTAGCTTAGGCTGATGCCTTTGTCGCCCATTCGTGTGATTGATCTCGAGACCGCCGGAAACGGTCCGCATCATGTCTGCGAGATCGGCTGGCAGGATGTTGCACAGGGCAGCGATGGGCGCTGGCATGTCAATGGGGAACGCGGCGCGCTGCTGGTTAATCCGGGTCGTCCGATCCTGCCTGACACGATGGCTGTTCACCACATCATCGATGCCGATGTCGCCGATGCGCCGTTCTGGAAGACCATCGCATCCAGCGTTCTGCGGCCCGAGAACGGTGTCCTTGCCCTCGCTGCCCATCGCGCTGCCTTCGAGCAGCGCTATTGCACGCCGAGGTTCACCAGGAACGCCGACTGGATCTGCACCTGGAAATGCGCACTGCGTTTATGGCCGCATCTTCCTCGGTTTTCCAACCAGATGCTGCGTTACCAGCGCATGCCCGAAGGGCTTGTTCGTGAAATCGGCCTGCCAGCCCATCGAGCCATGCCGGACGCCTATGTTACCGCGCACCATCTGCGCGACATGCTGAACGAGGTTTCCGCCGAGCAGCTCATCGCCTGGAGCAGGGAACCTGGTTTGCTGCCGCGCGTGCCCGCTGGACCCGAGCGTGGAAAGTCCTGGGATCGGCTCTCCTCGGATGTGCTGCAAGCCTTCGCCAGGGATCGCGACACGGACATCCGTTTCACCGCCCAGACCGAGCTTACCCGCCGCGGCGAATTCACCTTACCGGCACAAAGCCAGCCCGATCAGACCAGCCTCTTCTAGGCCTCCGGCGAGCGAAGTTCGCTGCGCCTGCTTCAGCTCTTCTGTTCATACTCGCAGTTCTAAAAACATCGAAGTATCATGCAGGGGAGGAAAATTATTCCTCCACTTATTCACGCCTGGCGGCCAAGTGTATTTTCTACCCTCCACCGGCAGCAGAACAAGTTTTTCGCGCCCTCAACTATCCAGGGATTGTTCGTTTTCGACCACGCAGTCCCCTCTGGGGAGCGGCGTTGACGAAGCGCTTTGATCGAATGTCTACTAATCTCATAGACAGATCCGCGGAGTGCATTCGTGACCGTAATTTCCATTAATCGCCGACGTTTCCTTCAGGTCGGAGCCGCCGGCATCGCCGTTGCTGCGACCGGGCGCCGTGCTTCCGCAGCCGGGACTTTGCCCAAGCAAATCCGCTTCTTCGGCAATCCGGCGGATTATGGCCAACCCTTCACCACCGGCATTCTCGGCATTGCCCATTCCGGCGGGTTTTTGGCCAAGGAGTTCGAGAAAGACGATGTCGAACTCACCTTCACCTATCCTGCCGGCAGCGGCCCGGCCATCAACGAAGCCATAGCCAATGGTCAGGTCGACTTTGCGCGCTATGGCGGCTTCCCGCACATCACCGGCAAGTCACGTGGCCTGCCAACCAAGTTGCTTGCCTCGGTCGGCATCGGCCATTCTTATCTCGTGGTGCGCAATGGTTTGGACGTCAAGACGGTTGCCGACCTCAAAGGTCTCCGCGCTGCGATCGGCCGGGGAACGGCACCGCACCTCGCTTTCATCCGGGTGCTTGAGCAGCATGGCTTGAAAGAGTCCGACGTCGAACTTTTCGATCTTGAAGGCGGTGACGAGATCGGCGCGATCGCATCGGGTGCTGTGGATATAGGCTGGGGTGGCGCCGGCTTCCTGAAGCTTGCCGAGGACGGCAATGCCAAGCTGATCTACACGTCCAAGGGCCAGGTAAGTCCAGCCAACAACTTCGGCGGCTTCTCCGTCACCGAAGATTTCGCTGCCAAATATCCGGAAACGACGCAACGCGTGGTCAACGCCTATCTCAAGGCCGCGCAGTTCGCGGCACAGCCTGAGAACTTTGCGGCCGTCTTGTCCCTTTACGAGAAGGCCGGCGAGAACCGTGCCGCGCTGGAGAGGGATCTGGCCGGCGTCGCCCTAGGCGAAGAACTGACACCCGTCATCGACGACTATTTCCTGTCGCAGTTCCAGGGCGGCATCGACTTCGCGAAGGAGAACAAGCTGATCCGTAGCGATGTCGACCTGAAGAGCTGGGTCGATCGCAGCTTCATCGACAAGGGCATTGCGGAGCTTGGTCTTCAGAAGACTTGGCCAAACCGCAAGGCTGACGGCAGCGTTTCTGCCTGAGCATTCAAGGACCGGGCTGCGCCTTCCAAGCATTGCCTGATCGGGACGCCGTATGACTATCGAGAGTCTTCGCGAGACTGCCGCGCTGCCTCATTCCCTGAGATCGCGCTTTCGCGTGCGTGGGAAAGCAGTGGGCTTAGCAGGCGTCAATTGGGCGGCAGCACTTATCCTGCCGCTCTCCATCCTTGCGCTTTGGCAAGCCGCTGCGGCTTATGCATGGGTTTCGCCGCTTATCCTTCCAGCACCGGCGCTTGTGCTCCAGTCCGCAACAGAGCTGTTCGGATCGGGGCAGATCTTTGCCGAAGTCGGCATCAGCTTCATGCGCGTGCTTGTCGGCCTGGCGATTGGCGGCAGCCTTGGTCTGGCATGCGGCGTGATGATGGCGCGCTCCGAGAGCTTCGAGGCCTATGTGGGGCCGACGATCCGAATGATCTGGCTGGTGCCGACACTTGGCTGGTTGCCATTCCTGATGTTGATCCTGGGCGTCGGCGAGTCGCTGAAATTCGCGATGATCGCCAAGACCTGTTTCTTCCCGCTGCTTGTCACGAGCTACGAGGGCACGCGCGCGCTGCCGCAACGCTACCTGGAAGTCGCCCGGGTCCTTGAACTGCCTCGCGGCCAGACACTGCGCAAGGTCATCATTCCGGCCATTCTTCCTTCCTTGTTCGCTGGCTTCCGCCTTGCTCTATCCAAAGGATGGCAGGCGCTTGTGGTGGTGGAACTGATCGCCTCGTCGTCGGGCATCGGCTACCTCATGAATTGGGGCCGCAAGCTGTTTTACCTCGATGTCGTCATCGTCACGATGATCCTGGTTGGCTTGATCGGCTGGACGCTCGACCGGCTGATGTTGCGTGCTGAGAAGCATCTCACGCTTTGGCAAGCACGGTCGGCCGGATGAGCATGCGCGCCCGCTCCCGTCTTGACCTGCGCGGTCTTGTGCTGCCGGCGGCCATCCTGTTGGCTTGGTGGGTCGTTTCGGCGAACGGGCTCGGCAACAACTATATCTTCGTCAGCTTCAGCCGTATTGGCGATGCGCTTGCGCAGTTCGTCAGTGACGGCACCTTATTGGCCGGAACGACCGCCACCCTGCTGCGCCTGCTGATCGGCTTCGCGCTTGGCGCTGCTTCAGGTCTGGCCATCGGCCTGCTGATTGGCCTGTCTTCAGCCGCCGGGCGCGTCATCAGTCCAACCTTCCACGCTTTGCGGCAGATCGCTGTTTTTGCCTGGATGCCGCTGCTGACCGCTTGGCTGGGCATCGGCGGCCAGACGATGATCGCCTTGATCGCGATCGGTGCCTTTTACCCAACCGTCGTCAATGTCGAAGCCGGCTGCCGCGGCGTGCCTTTGCCCTATCTCGAAGTCGGCCGGGTGATGGAGCTTTCCCGCTGGCAGACCATTCGCCGGATCATCCTGCCTGCCGCAGCTCCCTCGATCCTGGCAGGGCTTGAGCTGGCCGTGGCAACAGCCTGGCTGTCGACGATCGGCGCGGAATACTTCATTTCCGCAGGAGACGGCCTTGGCATCATCCTCGCAGCGTCCCGAATGCGCGGCTCGATGGACGGTGTGATCGTCGGCATCCTCGCCATCGGCCTAGTCGGCTTTGCTCTCAACCGGCTTCTCGCTTTCGCCTCCCGCAGAGCCTTCAAATGGCGGGCACCGTCGACATGACCGCATCCAGCCAAGGCAGCCAGAACCTGATCGCCGACGTGCTTGTAATCGGCGGCGGCCCTGCCGGGTGCTGGGCGGCTCTGTCTGCTCGCGAAGCCGGCGCGACTGTTATCCTCGCAGAGAAAGGCTATGTCGGCACGGCTGGAGCAACGGCTGCCGGTAATTCCTCGATCATCGACGCGGCGCCGGGCGCTGCACGCGAAAAGGCGATCGCTCAGCGCGAGGCGAGAGGCCTCGGTCTGGTGCGCGCAGATGTGGTCGACCGCGTTCTGGAAGAAACCTACATCCAGCTGAACCGGCTTGCCGACTGGGGTTATCGCTTTCCCACCATCGAGGATGGCACGCCTTGGCGCGGATCGATGCGTGGCGTCGATTATCTGCGCTTTCTGCGCCAGCGGTTGATCAAGAACGGCGTTACAATCCTCGACCAGAGTCCAGCGCTTGAGCTGCTGACGTCAGACGGCATCGTGAGTGGTGCTCGTGGCGTACGGCGCGTGGATGGTGAAGGCTGGCAGGTCAAAGCCGGCGCGGTGGTGATCGCGTCAGGCGGCTGCGCCTTTCTGTCTGGCGCGCTCGGCACCCGCAACCTCACGGGCGACGGCTACCTGATGGCTGCCGAAGCCGGCGCCAGCTTTTCAGGCATGGATTTCACCGGGCAATATGGCATCGCCCCGCTTCATTGCTCGGTGACCAAGGGCATCGTCTATTACTGGGCGACCTTCACCGATGAAGCCGGCACCATCATCGGCGGCAAAGGTGACCGGCAGGATGCGGTTGCAGCTGGACTGAAGAACGGACGGGTCTTTGCGGTTCTTGATAAAGCCTCGCCTCGGGTCCAGTCGGGCATGCGCGGCCAACCCAACGTCTTCATGCCGTTCGATCGGCAAGGCATCGATCCTTTCACGCAGCGTTTCGAAGTCGGGCTGCTTTATGAAGGCACCGTGCGCGGCAATGGCGGCCTGATCGTCGGCGACGATACCGCGACAGAAATCCCCGGCCTCTTTGCCGCCGGCGATGCGGCATCGCGTGAAGCGATGGCGGGCGCTTCAAGCGGTGGCGGTGGTCCGAATTCCTCGTGGGCCGTCGCAACGGGCCGGTGGTCCGGCATCAATGCCGCCAATTTTGCGGTGAAGATCGGCGCTTTGCAGGCCAAGCGCTTGTCACGTGGGGCGGGTGGCGCGGACTTGCGGGCCGTTGGTTCCACACAGGCTGACGCAAGTGAAGTTGTCAGCGCCATCCAGGCTGAAACACTGCCGCTGGATCGCGGCTTCTGGCGCACGGCCGACCGGCTGAACGCGTCGGCAGCAGCGCTCGATGCGGTCTGGCGAGACGCTTTGGATCTGCAGCATCGGATTGATCCCATCAAAGCGCGCGAAATCCTCGCCATGGCCGCCACGGCCCGCTGGATCAATGCCAGCGCTCGGCAGCGGAAGGAAACGCGGGGCATTCAAAGGCGAGTCGACATCCCGGGCACTGATCCGGAGCAAAGCGGCAGCATCCTTTCGGGTGGCCTTACCGCGATCTGGGCGGGGTCCGCACGAGCAAAACGGTAGGAAAGCCGGCCATGATTGAACTTGTGAGTGATACCCGCTGCATCGAATGCAACATCTGCGTAAAGGCCTGTCCGGACAACGTCTTCGATGCCGTGCCAAGCAAGCCGCCGGTGATCGCCCGCAAGGCGGACTGCCAGACCTGCTTCCTGTGCGAACTCTACTGTCCCGCTGACGCGCTCTATGTTTCGCCCATCATGGATGCGGATGATCCAGTTGTCGAACAGGAGCTAATCGAGGCAGGCTTGATGGGCGGCTTTGCCCGCGCGATGGGCTGGAGCAATGCCAAGCCGCGCGGAACCCATACCGACCCCACTTACCGCATGTTCGAGGACCGCAATCCATGAGCCTGGCAGCCTTGTCTCATCCAGAACAAACGGCAGCAATCGAGGTTCGAGGCGTGTCGCGCACCTTCACGACGGCCGGCGCCGACGTTCCTGCCTTACGGGATGTTTCGCTGACCGTGGCGGAAGGTGAGTTCGTCAGTCTGATCGGCCCTAGCGGTTGCGGCAAGTCGACCTTGCTGCGCATGCTGGCCGGGCTCGACCAGCCCGATCGCGGCACGGTCTCGGTTGAAGGCGATCCGGTTGCCGCCCCTTCCCTGTCGCGCGGCATCCTGTTCCAGGATCACCGTTTGCTGCCTTGGCTGACGGTCGAGCAGAACGTCGATCTCGGTCTGCACAAGTCGGGGCTGACAACACAGCAGCGGCAGCAGCGGGTCAGCGACTTGATCGCCCTTGTCGGCCTTGCCGGCTTCGAGCGCGCGTTTCCTTACCAGCTCTCGGGCGGCATGTCGCAGCGCGCTGCCATCGCGCGCAGCCTGGCCCCGCAACCCCGGGTGCTTCTGCTGGATGAGCCACTAGGTGCCCTCGACAGCCTGACGCGATCGAAGCTGCAAACCGAGCTACTGCGCATCTGGAAACATGAGCGCATCACCATGCTGATGGTCACCCACGATGTCGAGGAAGCCGTTTTTCTCTCCGATCGCGTCGTCGTCATGGAGCCGCGCCCGGGCCGGATCGCCGATATCGTCGACATCCCGCTTCCCAAACCCCGCCACCGCGGGGATCCAGCCTTTGTCGACATCAAGCTGAGGCTGCTCAATATTCTTGAGGTCGAAACTGCTCCGAACGGCAACATCGTAGCGCACTGAGTTCTGGCAGTCAGTCGCCAACACCGCGTGCGTCTGGATCATACTCCTCTGTGGTGCAGAGGCAGACTGCTGGAACAGGCGAAGGCCACCGAAAATGGCTTGGCGCGAGGTCATAGGGCCGATGTGGCAGACCAGTCGTGAACATCACGATGATGTTCAAGCCACCTGCCGCAGCGCCTGGGTAATCCGGTTCAGGTCCACCGGCTTTTCACAGCGGGTGATCTGTTTGAAACGATCAGGGATGGCCGATTCCTCATAGCCGGTGGCGAAAGCGAAAGGAACGTTGCGCTGGGTCAGCAAATCGGCGGCGGGAAAGACCATTTCGCCGCGCAGATTGATGTCGAGGATCGCGCCGTCGATCGCCGTCTCGCCCGCGATCAGTTCGAGCGCATCTTCAATCGTGCCAACGGGGCCAAGCACCGTGGCGCCGGCGTCGAGCAACTCGGTTCGCAGCTCGTCGGCCAGCATGTACTCGTCTTCCACCACGAGGATGCGGCAGTCACGCAGGGTCGCTTGATTCATGCTCGTTACCCTCCAAGGTGGTGGCGGAGACCGGCACCGAGATCGTGCAATGAACTCCGTCAGGCAAAAGCTCGTATGAGGTCTTGGCATCGAGCTGATAGGGTAGTGCCTGCTCGATCAGTTCGCGACCTTGACCCGAACCGCGCGGCGCCGATCCCGGTGGCTGCATCACGATACCAGTCTCACGCCAATCTATATGGAGCCACGGTTTGTTCCCTGGCCCTGACGGTTCCAACGACCAAGTGATCATCAGCTGCCCGGAGCTTTGCCCCAAGGCGCCGTATTTCACGGCGTTCGTGGCCAGTTCATGCAAGGCCATTGCTAGTGTTTGAACCGTCGTGGAGCGCAGGCGCACATCTGCCGGGCCTTCCACAATGGTCGAACCGGATTGGCCCTTCGTCACGCCATGAGCCGCAAGCTCCGTGTGGATCAATTCATCAAAGGTGACACGGTCACCATCTTTAAGGCGAGAGAACAATCCCTGAACCCGGGACAGAGCATCCAGCCTTTCGCGGAAGCTGCTTCTGAATTCCAAGAGATCGCCGCTGCTGCGCAGGGTCTTGTCGGCCATCGACCGCACGACGGCAATGAGATTGCGGGTGCGGTGCTGAAGCTCGGCGACCAGGACCTCCATGCGCTTGGCCGTCGCACGTTCATCGGTGATGTCACGGCCGATGCCGCCGATCTGCCGCACGGTGCCGTCGGCATCGAACAGCGGAAAGTCCGTATTTCGTCACCAGCGGATCTGTCCATCGACGGGGCGGCGGACGCGATATTCGAATGCCGCCCGTTCACCCTTCCTGACGCGGCGTATCTCGTCCATGGCATGCTCGCGGTCTTCCGGCAGGATGAGCTCGGCCCAGTTGCGAAGATCGTTTCCGCTGGTCGCCTGCTCGCGATCCAGGCCATAAATCGTCTCAAAGGCAGGCGTCAGATAGACCCATTGCAGGGTTTCGGCGTCGCGCAGCCACAGCACGTCGGAGGACGCCTCGCCGAACTGACGGAACTGCTCCTCGCTCGCCCGCAACCTTTCTTCGGCCGCGCGCGCGTCGGTGACATCTTCCATGATGCCGATCATGCGGACGGGCTGACCATCCGCGTCGTAGAAGAAGATACCACGCGCATACAGGAAGCGGATCGTGCCATCGGGATGAAGGGAGCGGAAGCCGTGTTCGTAATCGATGCGATTGTCGCGCGCTGTTGCAATGGCTTTTTCGGCCGCCGCGCGATCTTCGGGATGGACGCGCGCGATCCATGCTTCGTAAGTCGGCACGACCTCGCCGACCTCGTAGCCTTCCATCTTGTAATGCGCTTCGGACCAGTTGATGACGCCGGTCAGCATGTTCCAGTCCCAGCTGGCCAGGCCGCCAACGGTCAGGGCAAGGCGCAAGCGCTGTTCGCTCAGGCGAAGCGCGGCTTCCGCTTTGAAGGCGACGGTGAGGTCCATGAAGGTCACCACGGCGCCGCTGATATAGTTGTCGACGCTGCGGTATGGCAGGATGCGGGCCGTGAAATGACGACCTGCCGCAGGGTCGGTGACCTGCCGTTCCACCGAAACGAGCGTCTTCAGGACGCGGCGGACATCGTCCTGCAGCTCGGGGTAAGCAACGCGAGACACGACATGGTCGAGCGGACGGCCCACATCCGTATCGAGCAGATGGAAGATCTCAGTCGCGGCCGGCGTGAAGTTGCGCACGCGCAGGTCGTTGTCGAGGAAGACCGTTGCGATCTGGGTCGCTTCGAGCAGGTTCTTCAGGTCGGAATTGGTGCGGCCGAGTTCAGAAACGCGATGGCCGAGTTCGCCATTGACGGTCTGCAGTTCCTCGTTGACGGATTGCAGCTCTTCCTTCGAGGTCTCCATTTCCTCATTGGCGGACTGCAATTCCTCGTTGATCGACTGATATTCCTCGTTGGAGGATTTCAGTTCCTCGTTGGTCGATTCCAGCTCCTCAATCGTGGCCTGGAGCCGGTCGCGCGTAACGCGCAGGTCGGTTTCCAGGCGCTGAACATGCTCGTCCGCCGTCAGCCACTCGCCATCGCCCTTGGAACTGTTTTCCGCGACCTGACCGGCATCCTGGAACAGGACGATCAGGGACGTCACGTCTCCTTTGCCCAGCGGCTCGACCACGACATTGACGGCATACGCACGATCATCCTGGCGGATCACCACGCGCGGCACCTCGATGCGGGTTCCTTCAGCGGTAGCACGGTGCAGCGCGGAACGAAGATCGAGGCGAAGGTCGCGATGCGCGAGGCTTAAAAGATTGAGCGTGGCCGCGCCGGCGGCGGGTTCGAAATACCGCCCTGTTCGGCCCGAGAAATGCAGCACGTCTCCATGCGTATCAACAACGACATAGGCCGGCGCATAGCGTTCCGCGACCGCTTCAGCCTGGCGGTTGATCGAGCTGGTCAGCCGCGGTGCCGGCAGCCCTGAGGGCGGCGCCATGATCTGGGGATCGATGCTGCGCGGTCGTGGGCTGAGCGGAAAATCCGGAATGATGCGGGTTGCCGTTTCCAAACGGCGAAACACGCGGTTCTTGCGGTCGACCGGCGCGAACAGCTTGGCGTGGCGGGTGACGTTTTCCGACGAACCCAGAAACAGCACGCCGCCCGGTCTCAGCGAGAAATGGAAGATCGGAATGACGCGGTTCTGGAGGTCGCCATTCAGGTAGATCAGGAGGTTACGGCAAGACAGGATGTCGATGCGCGAGAAAGGCGCGTCCTTGACGACATTGTGCGGCGAGAAGATGCACATTTCGCGCAACTCCTTCGATACGCAATAGGTGTCGCCCTCGCGCACGAACCATCGTGACAACCGGTCGGGCCGCACATGCGCGGCGATGGTGCCGGAATAGCGCCCCGCCCGCGCGAGGCCGAGCGCCCTCGCATCGAGATCGGTTGCGAAAATCTGGACTTCGGGCGGATGGTCGAGCGTCGCCATATGCTCGCGCAGCAGGATGGCGATCGAATAGGCTTCCTCTCCGGTGGCGCAGCCCAGCACCCAGACGCGAAACTGGTCGCCGGCTTCCTTGCCTTCGAACAAACGCGGAATTTCCTGCTCCAGCGCTTCGAACTCGGCCGGGTTGCGGAAGAATTGCGTGACGCCAATCAGCAGATCCTGAAACAGGTTCTGTGCTTCCTCACGGTCACTGCGCAGCCGTTCGACATAGGCGTCGACGGTTTCGATCTGCAGGACCTGCAGCCGGCGGTGAACGCGCCGGGTAAAGGTGCCGCGTTTGTATCCATGAAAGTCGTGGCTGGTCACGTTGCGCAGAATGGTCGTGATCTGCGTGATCTGCCCTTCCAGATCAGCTGAAATCTCGCCATCCGCGCCAGTTTCGATGAGCTGAGACAGGTTTCTGGCATAAAGAAGGATATGCTGGGCGATCTCGTCGGCCGGCAGCTGGAGGTCGGCAGCACCAAGCGGCCCCACCCCGGCCTGGCCTGCTTCTTCGTCATTTTTCGCCAGTTCGGCGATCGACAACCCGCCGAACTTCTTGGTTGCGGTCACGCCTGCGGTGCCATCGCTGCCAAGGCCGGACAGGATCACGGCAATGGCGCGGTCATGGGCATGTTCGGCGATGGAGATCAGCATGGAATCGACGGTGCCGCGCTGGCCGATCGGCTCGGCAGCCGGCCGGATATGGACGTGACCATCCTCGATCGTGATCATGTCGTCCGGGCCGCCGACGAAAACCTGGTTCGGCTTCAAGCGCTCGCCATCGGCCGCGATGCTGACGGGCATGGAGACCTGCCGCTTCAGCACCTCGACGACGGTGCCGACATCGAGCCCTTCCTGCTGGCGCACGGCGACGAGATAAGCCGCGCCAAGTTCAGGATCGATATCGGCAAAGACCTGTTCGAACGAGCGAAGCGAGAGCGCGCAGACGCCGATCCCGACCACCGCAATGGTCTCCTGCTCGTCGGCTGACTCGGTTGGCTTCAACTGTTTCTGCATGGGACGGTCTGTTTCAGCTGCGAGTCAAAGGTCAAAGGCACTTGCAATGATAATCGCTTCGGCCGCCGTAAGTAGCCTGTCCGTCAGAGATCTTCTTCCGGCGAGCGACCATGGCGCAGTGAAAGAATGGCTGCGTCCCTGAGGGTCGCTGCGTAGCGCCGGCATTCTTGTCCTCGAGTTTCATAGAGCTTGGCGACCGCAGGGCGGCCGGTCTCGCGAGCATCACGCGTCATGCGATCAACCAGGGTCACGCGCTCTTCCATCACGCGCATTGCCACCCTGAACGCCTTGTCCACTTCCGTGACATGCGAGGCAAGCGCCTCGGCCGTGTAACCGTGACCGATCTGGCACCGGAAGCGAAGCGGGCGTGAACCACGCACCTCTGACAAAACTCCGTGACATCCGGGCAAGACAAAGGGCTGGGCTCGGCGATCTGGAGCAGATTGGCACTACCCAGCCGCCGGCCAGCCGCGATATCGGCTTCAAGCTGCAATTCGTCGGACGAACAATGAGACCCGTCCGCGCTGTCGCCGATAATACCCGCAATCACACTGCCGAGATCATCAGCGGACGCAACATGATCGGCATCGACGCTCTGAAGGGCAGCCAGCGGCATTTCATCCGCTTCGGCGTCGAGCGGATGCTGGACCACCGCCGTGCCACCACAGGCCTTGATCGTATGAAGGCCGGATGCGCCATCATTGAGCATGCCGGTCAGCACGACACCCACGACACGCGAGCCGAACGACAAAGCGGCGGAGCGAAACATCGGATCGATCGCCGGCCGGACCATGTTCTCGCGCGGTCCCATGCCCAGCCTGATCGTGTTGCCGATCAGCAGAAGATGGCGATCCGGTGCGGCGACATAGATCTGGCCCCGCTCGATCGGCTGGCCATCCAGCGCTTGCGACACTTTTCGCCCAACGGCGTTGGAAAGCATATCCGAAAGGTGGCCGGGCGAATTTGCCGGAATATGGGTGCTGATGAACACACTTGCCGCCAGATCCTGCGGCAGTTGGCCGATCAGCTTTCGCAGCACCGCACCGCTGCCCGCCGAACCGCCGATCGCGACAATGTCCTTTTTGGCCGGTGCTGTCATTCGGTGGTCCTTCCTGAACGGTCCGTATGGGCGCAAACAGGTTCCTCAGAACCTGCCGCCAGTGTCGTCAGGCTGTGAGCCTCAAGCTTCTCGAACCGAGCCGATGCGAGGCGGCAGGGGAAAACGGATCGTGCAACGGAGGCCATCGGCCTCCACGGCGAGCGCCGTGGTTGCCTTCATCTCATAGGCCAGCATTTG